>JBDRTL010000173.1:0-5579 GCA_043824045.1 Bacillota bacterium | reverse complement strand
GACAAGAATGAGTTGTCAGCAGAAAACGACGAGCTGAATATGAGTCTTGAAAAAGTAACCGTTGACCTTGCCGACGCGAAAGCGGCAGGCGAAGAGATGACCACGGCACAGGCGGATTCCGCCGCATATGCCCAAACCCTGGAAGGCGATCTGGCAGCCGTGCAGGAAAGCTTGGCGGCAGCGCAAGAAGAGCTGACGACCCTTGAGGGCCAGCTGCTCTTTGCCCAGGGCCAGCTGACGATCACGGAAGGCAAGCTATCCAAGCGGGATGAAGAACTTGTGACTTCCGACACGTCGCTGACCGAAGCGCAGGCGATGGTCGAAGAGCTGAACGAAACGATCACGGCGAAGGATGCGACCATCGAAGAAGCCGGCGCGCGCATTGCCGAACTGGAGGCTCTGCTTGCGGACGCTCAGGCGGCAGCCGAGGCGCAGGCGCAGCAGGCGGCAACCGATCTGAGCACGTTGGAAGGCAGACGGCTTTTCACCGCAGGCAAGCTTTCCCTGGCTGAGACCAAGCTGGCCTATGTTCAAACCAAGCTTGCGGCGTCCCAGGCCGCTCTTGCCGAAGCGCAGAAAACCATCGACGAGCTGAACGCGACGGTTGCGGAGCTGCAGGCCCAGATCGACGCGGCGAATGCCCCCGCCGGTAACTAATCGCCGCTGATGCATTTTGGAAGCTGCCATCCCCCCGTAAAAACGGGGGGATGGCCATATCCAGACCGAGTCGCGGATGATCCGCAGTCATATCGAATATAAACGAGTGCATAAGGGGATCTGGATGTATGAGCCAATTGAAAAGCTCAAAAACAGATACTAAGGTATGGGTATTCGCGGTTTTATTTGTTCTGTTGATCGCCATATCGTCGTTCCTGTTGTTTTATAAACTCGACGTCCATTATATGCATTATTACGACGAGCACTTTTACGGCCTGAACGCGTACGAAATGATCGAAAACAGCGACTATATCGTGCACACCTACATGGGCGAGCTAAACGTTAACAATGTCTTGCCGCCGCTGGGTTTGTGGGTGATTGCGCTGAGCTATAAAATCTTCGGGTTCAGCCTGTTCTCCATGCGCGCGCAAAGCGCTATCGCGATGCTGCTGTCGCAGGTCATCCTCGGGTTGTGGACCCGGAAGCGGTACGGCAATCTGGCGGGCATCGTCGCTTTGGCAATGCTCATCGGTACCCAGTTAATCTACGGGTTTCACTTCGCGCGGTTCGGCGATCTGGACGCCTTATACCAGCTGTTTTTCATGCTTTCCATGCTGTGCATGATCGACTCCGGGCGCGATTTCAGGCGGCTGTACGGCAGCGCCATATTCTGCGGTCTGGCGTACTTAACCAAGAGCTGGCATGCCGTTGCCATCGCGGTTACCTGCCTTTCATACCTGTTGATCACCGGGCGCGTCAAAGAGTTGAAACTCAGGCGCATCCTGCTTCTGATCGCTTCGTTTCTGGCTGTCGTGCTGCCGTGGGCGGTTGCCCGGATGGCCCGTGACGGACTGCTGCTGTTTGAACAGTCCATCTTCGTGCGGGTCGCCGGAACGTTCACCATAACGGATGAGACTGCCACCCACGATCTGAATGTCTTCGGATATTTCCGCTTCTTGCTCAGACAGGTGCATTTCAGCGGCGCGCTGCTCATCAGCGCGTTCTGCGCTCTGGTTCTTTGGATCAAGCGACGGCGCTCATCGGAAAAACTCACCGAGAAGCCGGATTGGAATGGTATTCTTGGCTGCCTTACGTGGATTTTTGCCACGCCCGTTTTGCTTATGATCATCGAAAAGAAGTTGGACTGGTATGTGTTTTCCTCGCTGTACGGCTCTGCGCTGCTGACGGGTGTCATGGTACAGGCGCTGTACCGAAACGGAACAAGGCTTTGGACGCGCATCGCGGCGCTGACGATGGTCGCCGCGCTGCTGGTATTTGGCACGGTGACCAGCTATCTGGAGATTGAAAAGATCGAAAATGACGAGCACTACCGCACCATGATGGCGGATGTGCTCGACAGGGAATTTGATTCGGGGCTGCATGCCTATGTGCAGTACAATGAACAGAAAGAAGGCGAATACATCACGGAGTGGACGCCTACGGATACCCTGTACGCCAAGCTGTACGGCAATGTGGTCTGCCTGCCCGGCGGTGTGGACGCTTTCCTTGCAGATCACGAAGACGCGGTGATTTTCATCGGCCGCGCAAACAATATAGAAAATATCGGGGAGTTATATTTAGAGAGCATCTGCCTGGTGGATGATTATTACGTCTGCGCGTTTTCGAATTAACCGTTTTTCGTAAGCTCCGCCCAGGCCGGATCGATGTCCAGCGTGGAAAAATAATCCGTCGGGGTTTCGGCGCGTCGGATGAGCCGGAACGTGCCGTCCTCCCGGTAAAGGATTTCTTTGCATTTCAGCTTGCCGTTATAGTTATAGCCCATGCTCAGGCCGTGCGCGCCCGTATCGTGGATAACCAGTATATCCCCCACCTCGGCATGGGGCAGCATACGGTCGACGGCGAACTTATCGTTATTCTCGCACAGGGAGCCGATCACGTCCACCTTTTCGTCATGGGGCAGGGTTTCCTTGCCCACGATCGTGATATGGTGATACGCGCCGTACATGGCGGGGCGCAACAGGTCGCACGCGCTGGCGTTGAGCCCCAGATAGCGCTTGTAAATATTCTTTTCATGCGTGATGTGCGTCACCAGCCAGCCGTGCGAGGCGGTCATATACCGCCCGAGCTCGGTTTTGATCGCCACGCCGCCGATGCCGTTTTGCACGAACACCTTTTCATATGCCTTGCGCACGCCAGCGCCGATGGCCTCGACGTTCGCCTCGTCCTCGTCCGGCTTGTAGGGCACGCCCACGCCGCCCGACAGGTTGATGAACGTGAGTGCCAGCCCGCTTTCTTCCATGAGCTCCGCAGCGGTTTCAAACAGAAGCTCGGCGAGCGCCGGGTAATAATGCGGGTCGGTGGTATTGCTGGATAGGAACGCGTGCACGCCGAAGCGCTTTGCGCCGTATTTCTTCAAACTCATGATCGCTTCCGAAAGCTGCTCGCGCGTCATGCCGTACTTGGCGTCGCCCGGGTCGCCCATAATTTCGTTTCCCACGCGGAAATGCCCGCCGGGGTTGTACCTGAGGCAGATCGTCTCCGGGATGCCGCCGTTTTGTTTCAGTTCCTCGATATGCGTGATATCGTCCAGGTTCACGAAAGCGTTCAGTTTCCGCGCCAGTTGAAACTCGCGCGGCGGCACGACGTTTGCCGAGAACATGATTTCCCCTCCGCGGAAACCGCAGGCATCGGCGAGCATAAGCTCGGTTTCGCTTGCGCAGTCCACGCCGCAGTCTTCCTCTTTCAGTATGCGCAAAACGGCGGGAGTCGGCAGCGCCTTCACCGCAAAGTACTCCTTGAAATCCTCGCACCATGCAAACGCCCGCTGCCACCGCCTGGCCGTGGAGCGGATTCCCTGCTCATCATACAGATGAAACGGCGTATCAAACGCCCGGCACGCCTTGATGAATACGGAATCGGGAAGCGTGAAGTTCGGCATGGACAATCCTCCTTGTCAACTGGTTTGCACCCAAGTGTAGCAAGCGGAGAAGGGAATTGTCAACTATACCGCGTTGTTTTCTTGCCGTACCGGCAAACCCACGTTGCGGATACGGCCGGACAAGCGCAACAAACCGCCGCGCAGCCTGCCATACTTGACGCTGGGTTTGGGATAACGATATAATGGATTTGTTCAATATGATCCGTAACCCGAGTCCAAAAAACAAAGCAAACGAGGGAGCCAATTGAAGAACGGCGCTAATGTGTTCGCACGGTGGGTCAAGTTTGTTGAACTGAATACGAAACTGGTCAGTTTGACTCCGTTCCTGATCGGTACGGCATACAGTTTTTACATCAACGGCGCCATCGATTGGAAAGCTACGGGCATCTTGTTTATCGCCGTATTTTTCTGGTCGCTCACCGTGACGATGGTGAGCAATTTCATCGACAGGCGGCGGGAAAACAAAGAGCCGCACTTCAGCCTTTCTGTTTCGCTGGTTCTGATCTTTGGCACGGGCGGCGCGGCTATGCTTCTGGGGCTTTGGCTGACCTTTTTGTACGGGCTGCCGGTGCTGGCAGCCGGAGCCGTCAGTTTCGGCGTAGGGATATTTTATTCCTTCACCCCCATCTCCATCTCCCGCACGCCGTACGGCGAGATCGCCTCGGGGCTGACGGAAGGGTTTCTCGTCATCTTCCTTGCCGTATTCGTAAACGCCCACGCGGGGCCCGTACAGTACGCCGACCTGCATTTCAGCGGACGGGTGCTGCTGGGCTCGATGGACTGGGTCAGCATGGCGTCCCTGCTTTTACTTGCGCTGCCGAGTATATGCTGCACGTCCAACATCATGCTCGCCAATAATATCTGCGACGTGGACCGCGACGTGGAAAGCAGGCGCTATACGCTTCCCTATTATATCGGCCGGAAAAAGGCGCTCATGCTGTATTATGCGCTCTACGGCGCGGCTTATGCTTCCATTTTACTCGCGGTGATTGTGAGCGTTGTACCGGTGGTCTCCCTGGCCGCCCTCCTGACTGCGCCGTTTGTTTTTCGCAACGCGCGCAGGTTCGCCGCGAATCCGGTGAAAGCGGAAACGTTTATCCTGACGATTAAAAACTATACCCTGCTGTTATACGGGTATCTGCTGACGATTCTCATTGGATTTGCGCTTACTATAATTCTGAAGTAATTACTTTTGTATCAGAGCCCGAAAGCCGTCCGACATCTCAATGGAACCGTCCGCAAGCACCCAGCAGGCATCCACGCCGCCGAGGCTTTCAATCAGTTCCCGCCCCTGCTCCAGCGGCATGCAGAACAGTGCTGTGCTCAGGCCATCGGCCAGGCCGGAGTCGGCCGTCACCACGGAGATGCCCAGAAAATCGGTCGTCGGCATCAGCGTAACAGGGTCGATGATATGGTGGTATTTCACCCCGTCTACGACATAGTACCGCTGATACGAGCCGGATGTGACGACGGACAGATTGGTGACGTTTAATTTAAAGAGGCTTTCCTGCTGCGCGTCCAGATCCGGATTTTGAATGGCAACACTCCATGGAGTTCCGTCCGGTTTTGCGCCGATCGCGCGCACGTTTCCCCCGATGGACAGCAAAACGTTCGTCCTCCCCGAAGTTTCGATGCTCCCGGCGACCTGCTCGGTGGCGTAACCCTTGGCAACGGCGCCCACGTCCAGTGACATCAGCGGGTCTTGCAGATACACGGTGGACGCCTCCGTGTCGATCACCATGTCGTCTATATTGATATGTTCAGCCGCCTCCCGGAGCGCTTCCATGGGAGGCAGTTTCGCGTTTTCAGGGTCTTCGATCCCCTCTTGGCGGTATGTATGCCAGATCTCCAGCACCGCGCCCATGGCAACGTTTGTCTTTCCTCCGGTGATATCGTAAATCTCCCTGCATTCTAAAAGCAGGCCGATAATCCGCTTGTCTACCGTAACCGGCTGAATACCGGCGTTGTCGTTGATGGTTTTGACGGACGTGACCGCGCCGTCGTGATAAATATCATACAGTGC
>JBDRTL010000172.1:0-11969 GCA_043824045.1 Bacillota bacterium | reverse complement strand
CATCTTCCGCATTTTTACGAGCGATTCGCTTTGCTGGCCGACGGGAAGGACCGCCCCTTCTGGCGGCGCGCGGCGAAGGCTAGCCGCGCCTATCTCTCCAAAACCTGCCATCCCGTCACCGGACTTGCGCCGGAGTACGCGCATTACGACGGCACGCCGGAAGCCCGGCGCGGCCACGGCGATTTCTTCTCTGACGCCTACCGCGTTGCCATGAATATCGGGCTGGACAGCGCGTGGTACGGGCAGCGGCCTGCCTACAAGGCGATTGCCGACCATATGCAAAGCTTCTTATGGGACAAGGAGCCCTATATGACTTATACGGTCGACGGCATGGCCAAACAGCCGCCGGCTTTGCACCCGACCGCGATCATCTCTACCACCGCCGCGGCCTCGCTTGCCACCGATACGCCGCTTTCGCGGGCGTGGGTTTTAAAATTCTGGCAAACGCCGCCGCGCAAAGGCGACAGGCGGTATTACGACAATTGCCTGTATTTCTTTTGTCTGCTGATGCTTGGCGGCGCTTATCGGGCTTACGCATAAAGCCTGTGGACCGGTGAAACCGAAAGGTTTCAGAAACTATAGTTTTTCTGGAAAATGGTTGCGCGCCGAGCATTATGCAAGCCGAAAATACGTGGTATGCTGATCTTACTAAAAAACCGCTTTGGCGGAAAATGAACGAGGAGGAGCATGCATGCGTAAATTTGTATCCTTGGTACTGGCGCTTGTCACTCTCGCCACCCTGATCGCAATTCCGGCTTATGCCGAAACTGCGCAAGAACCGATTACCGTAACGGTTTTTGCCGGTGATCCGCGCGATCAGCCCACGTCCGACAACAAGGTCTTCAAAATGATCGAGGAAGAATTCGGCCTGAAGTTCGAGTTTGAATTCCTTGCCGGCGATCTGGATGAAACCCTGGGCGTGAAAATCGCGGGCCAGGATTACGCCGATCTGATGGACGGCGGCAACAGCGCCGAAAAACTGATCGCTGCCGGCGCGCTGATCAACCTCATGGATTACATCAACCCCGAGGACACCCCCAACCTGTACACCCACATTGAGCCCTACCTGAAACGGCTGCTCAATGAGGACGGCGAGCTGTTTATCATCCCCAACTACGGACGCAACTACAACAGCAACGATTACGGCTTGAACTATGTCAACGGCCCGGCGTTCTTCGTGCAGAAGAAGGTGCTGGCTTGGGGCAACTATCCCATGATCAAGACGATGGACGAGTATTTCGACCTCATCGAGCGCTATGTGGCCGCCAACCCGACCAATGAAAACGGCGCTGCCAACGAAGGCTTCGCCATCCTCTGCGACAGCTGGCGCGCGTTCTGCCTGTTCAACCCCGTGCAGCACCTTATGGGCCGCCCCAACGACGGCGACGTGATTGTGGACATCGACAACAACTATAAGACCGAAGCGTATGTCATCCAGGATTACGCCAAGGCGTACTATAAGAAGCTGAACGAAATGTATCACAAGGGCCTCATCTCCCAGGATACGTTCGTGATGAACTATGACCAGTACATTGCCAAGCTGTCCAGCGGCACCGTGGTCGGCATGTTTGACCAGGCCTGGGACTTCCAGACCGCGACCGACGCCCTGCGGGCCGCCGAAATGTTCGACAGCACCTATCAGGGTCTGCCCATTGTGTATTCAGAGGAACAGGCCGGCAAGGAAATCACCGAGCACTACCTCAACGGCTCTGTGATCAACGTCAACCGCGGCTTCGGCATCAGCGTGAACTGCCAGTATCCCGAGCGTCTGGTGCAGTTTATGGAAGCGATGCTGGACGACGAGTGGCAGAAAATTGTCTGGTGGGGCATCGAGGGCGAAGACTACTACGTTGATAACGGCCGCATGATGCGCACCTACGACCAGATCCAGAACGCCGCCAACGCGGTTTGGAGAAATGCCAACAGCGCGTATGTGCTGACGAACTCCATGCCCAAGAAACAGGGCGAAATGGACGACGGCAACAAGTGGGATCCCGCCGCGCAGCCGGAAAACTACTTCCTCCAGATGAACGATTACGACAAAAACTTCCTGTCCCAGTACGGGATGAAGCAGCCTCTGGACTTCTTCAACGATCCCATCACCATCGCCCCCTACGGCGAAGCGTGGCAGATCGACGTGACGGTAGACCAGGACGCCAACGACGCCAAAGCGGCCTTCCAGGATACCCAGCGCAGGCTGCTGCCGCAGGTAATCATGTGCGACGAGAGCGAATTCGATGCCAAGTGGCAGGAGTTCGTGGATGCCGTGGTCGCAATTCCGATCACCGACTTCGTGGACTTCATGCAGGAGCAGATCCTCAGCCTCGTGGAGAAGAACAGCTAACAATCCGATTCCGTCTCAACGGCGGGAGGCATTCCCTCCCGCCGTTTCGTTACCGGTACGCAACCTGCCCGTGCGACTGCGTATAATTATACCTAAGCGAGGTGCGCGCATTGCGAAGCAACCAAAATAAAGCCGTCGCCCCATCCAATTGTAAAATTCCAGACTGTTTCGTTCCTTTTGGCAAAAGGTTGTGGATGCAGCGCCAGCTCATGCTGATGAGCGTGCCGATGCTGTTATATATTCTGTTGTTCAATTACTTTCCGTTATGGGGCTGGATTACGGCGTTTATGGACTATAATCCCGCCATACCGCTTTTTGAAAACGAGTGGGTGGGGATGAAGAACTTCATCTGGTTGTTTTCGAAACCGGAGTTCATTCGCGCGATACGAAACACCTTTGCCATGGCCGCGATCAACCTGGTGTTCGGCTTTGTGTTTCCCATTTTGCTTGCGCTGTTCCTCAACGAAATCCGCTCCAAGCATTTCAAGCGCACGGTGCAGACCGTTACGTATCTGCCGCACTTTTTAAGCTGGGTGATTGTCGTGGGCATTTCCCAGACCATCCTGGCAAGCGACGGCGCCATCAACCGGCTGTTATTATCGCTGGGGCTTGTGCAAAACCCGGTGTTTTTTCTGGGCGAAGGCAAATACTTCTGGTGGCTGGTCGGCGGCATCAACCTGTGGAAGGAATGCGGCTGGAACACCATTATCTATCTGGCTGCTATGAGCGCTATCAATCCGGAGCTTTATGAGGCCGCAGATATGGACGGCGCGGGCCGGTTTGAGAAAATGCTCCACATCACGCTGCCGGGCATCAAGAGCACGTTTGTGGTGCTGCTGGTGATGAACATCGGCTATCTGATGGAGGCCGGTTTTGAAATCCAGTACCTGATGGGCCAGAATGTTGTGATGGACTGGTCGCAGACCGTGGACATCTTCGCCCTGAAGTACGGGATTACCAAGGGGCAATACAGCCGTGCCATAGCGGCGGGCATATTCAAAAGCCTGGTTTCCATCGCCCTGATGCTGAGCGCGAACTTCACAGCCAAGCGTCTGGGCGAAGATACGCTGCTGTAAGGAGGCGGGAACATGAACCAGTCGGCAACACGCAAGCGTGCCTCGTACTTTCACAGGCACTCCATATTCCCGCTGATCAACAGCCTGGCGATGATCCTTTTGGTGTTCGTCACGATCTACCCTGTGATCAACACCGTTGCGATATCGTTTAACGAGGGCACGGATGCCGTACGCGGCGGTATCGGGCTGTGGCCCCGCCAATTCAGTTTGAAAAGCTACGAAACCATATTTTCAGATGAGATCATTTTCAACGCTTTCTTCATTACCATCGCGCGTACGGCAATCCAGACAATCCTGAACGTGGTGCTTACCTCCATGCTCGCCTATACGCTCAGCCGCAGGGAATACGTACTGCGCAAGTTCATCACCACGATATTCGTGCTGACGATGTATGTCAATGCGGGGTTGATACCCAACTACCTGCTCATCCAGCGCACGCTTGGCTTAAGCAAGAGCTTTCTGGTCTATATCATTCCCACAATGCTGTCCTGCTTCAATATGATCATCACCCGGACATACATTCTGAGCCTGCCGGACGCGCTGGTGGAATCTGCGCGCATCGACGGCGCGGGCGATTTTTACCTGTTCTGGAAGATCATCTTCCCGCTGTGTATGCCGGTATTGGCGACGGTTGCCCTGTTTGTGGCGGTTGGAGCCTGGAACAGCTGGTTTGATACGCACCTGTACAACGCCAGCAAAGTACACCTGCACACGCTGCAATATCTCTTGAAAATGAAGCTGGCGACGACCACCAACACCGCAAATGCGGCTTTGACCAGTTTGGACGCGGCGTCCAGTACAACCAATACCACGCCTGTCACCATCCGTGCGGCCATCACCGTGGTATCCGCCGCGCCGATTGTGGTGATCTATCCCTTCCTGCAGCGGTATTTCGTGGTCGGCCTGAACGTGGGAAGCGTAAAAGGCTGATCGCTTTTCGGAATATGATAAGGCAGGCGAACGCCTGCCTTTTCCTGCCCATCGGGATCGGCCGAATGCGGAAGATATTACGGTTTCTTTTTGCGGAAATGGTCGGGCGCAATGCCATAACGCCGCTTAAAATGCCGTAAAAAGCGCTTGTAATGCTCATATCCGACGGCTTTGGCGATGGAAATCACGGATTGATCCGTGGTGCGCAGCAACGCGGCCGCCTGCTGCATACGCTGGCCTGCCAGCCATTCCCGAAATCCCATACCGCGCTCTTCGCAGTATTTGCGGCCAAGATAGGTGGGATTGTAACCCAGCGCGGCAGCGGCGCTGCTTACGGTGATATGCTCGCCGCTGTGCTCCTTTGCATAGCGTTCCACGCGGTCGCTTACGGTTTCCAGCTCGGGAGCCAGCAGCTTGATGGCCAGCAGGCACATCGTCAGAAAATCAGCGTCCTGTGATTGTAAAAAGGCTTTGGGAGCATCCGCCCGGTCGGAGAGCATCCCGGTGCATGACGTCAGCAGCTGCCGCCGCGCGCGGGTGATAGCTTTGGCGCCGTATGAAGCACAGAGGGTTTCCAGCGCCTGGCAGAGCGTTGCGCATTCGCCGGCCTGCCGCAGGGACACCGCGCGCACCAGGGATTGCACATGTTCCGTCAGCACGCCGCGGCAAGCGTCGTCCAGCGTATCGGACAGCTCCCTGCGCAGGACAAACAAGCCTTCTGGGGTATCCGCAGGCTTGCCGACGGTGATATCGCGGTGGTGCGAAGCAAGCAGGGCTTTTGCCTTATCAATGCTTGGCGCATGGTCTCCGGCGGCAAGGCGCAGCACCAGATACTCCTTATCCTCCACAATGTGCGCCGTCGCCATATCCTTCGCGAACAGCGATAGCAGCGCTTGCACCGCTGGATGGGGAAGCGGCGCGCCCCAGGTAGCCACCATCCACCGCGCGGTTTGGGGCAGATCGGAGGCGGAGGCGTGCTCTTGGGTCAGCAGCGCGGTTATGGCATGATGAACGGCTTTGGGACGCTGATTGGAGGTCGCCTCCCGGTCGATCAGCTTGTGGCGCACGTGCGCCAGCACGGAAGCGGCATCAGCCGGCTCCACGGGCTTAAGCAAATACCCCGCCACGCCCAGCTGCAATGCCTTTTTGGCGTACTCAAAGTCGCTGTATCCGCTGACGATCACGAATTGCCCGTCAAATCCGGCCTGCCGCATGGTTTTCACCAACTCCAGCCCGTTCATGCCGGGCATGCGGATATCGGTTACGATTAAATCCGGTTTGGCGACAGGCAGTTTTGCCAGCGCTTCGTTCGCGCTTGCGCATTCGCTGCAGACCTCAAATCCCTCCGAAGGCCAGTCAATCAATAGTTTCAAACCTTCCAGCGCGAGAGGTTCGTCGTCGATGAGCAGGACACGCAGCACGTCGGTCACGCTCCTTCCTGTGCGGGGATTCGGATGACGGCAATCGTGCCGCGCTCTTTCGCGTTGTGCAGTTCCAGCGCGGCGGCATTGCCGTAATACAGGTTCAGCCGCCGGTCGATGTTTTGCAGGCCGATGGTGTCGTGCATGTCCTTGGGGCTGGAGATTTGCTTGCGCAGTTCCTTCAGGCGCGCCGGTTTCATGCCTACGCCGTTGTCGATCACTTCCACCACCAGCGCACCGTTTATGTCCACACGCGCCGACACGCAGATGAAGCCTTGTTCCTGCATGTTTTGTACGCCGTGCTTGCATGCGTTCTCCACAAGCCCCTGCACGCTCATCACCGGCACGGTGCGAGTCAAAGCGTCCTCCGATACGTCGAATCTGTAATCAAGCTTGCTGTGGAAGCGGAATTGTTCGATGGTCAGTACCATGCGGACGAACTCCAGCTCTTCGCTCAAGGGCACCACGTCGTGCGACGTATCCACCATGCGGCGCAGAATTTTGCTCAGCGCGCGCAAAATCTCCGCTTCCTCGTGATGCCCGTTGCGAACGCTGAGCACGAGGATGGCGTTCAAGGTATTGAACAGGAAATGCGGGTCGATCTGCGCCTGCAGGTATTTCAGTTCCGCGCGCACGTTTTCCAGCTCCATGTTTTTTTGCCGGAGCTGCAATACGTACAGTTCGTCAATCAACTGTCGCAGGCGCGCGCCCATGTCGTTGAAGTGCGTGGTCAGCTCGCCGATCTCATCTTGCCCTGGGTCGTGTGAGATGGGGGAGAAGTGCTCGGCCGTCATGCTGTCCATATGCCGAAGCAGCCGCTGGCTGCGCAGCGCGATGGAGCGGGAGAAAATCAACGCGATCGCGGCCGCAAACACCGAGCACACCGCGCCCAGCAAAAGCCCGATCTTCACGGCCTCGCCTATTCTGCGCTGCATATTCTCCACATTGATGTTGGCCAGCAGCGTCCAGCCGCGCAAGCCCGGGCGTTCATCAAAGGAAACGCTCAAGTCCGTGTTCTCCGGCGGGCGGATGCTGCGATCGGTGATGAAGCTGTCCTGCATGCTGCCGGGGTAGACCACGGCGGTGCCGTCCGGCGCGACAAGATAGATCGACAGGTAGGAGTTTTCTTCCTTGAAGAGGGTATTGATGGGTTCCATGTTCAGGTCGATGCGCAGCAACATGGTATATTGGGAGTCCGCGTGCAGCGAGCGGGTGACGCAAAGCTGCAGGATGCCGGTTTGTCCCACCTGCTTGCGGAGGTACACTTTCAGGCGCGCATCGGAGGGGAGCTCGGAGGGAAACCATTCCTCCTTTTGTACCTCGGGCGTAATATGGATGCAGTAGCCGCCGTTGAACATGGTAATGTTATCCGTATACAATGAAAGGGTGGTGACCTGTTGGTCGTAGGCCAGCGCATAGCGGTTGAGAATCGGGCGCAATTCCATATAATATGTGTTATAATAATTCACCGGGCTATCGTATGCGCGTTCCAACAAAGTCTTGACCTGGCTGTCGCTGGATACGGCGTTGCTCAGCGACACCACGCCCGCAAACTGCGCTTCCAGCGCCGAGGATACGCGGTTGAGGGATTGTACGGCGTTGCGCATCTCACGCAGGCGGATTTCTCCTGTGACGTTGGTCAGCACATAGATCAGCAGCACGCAGATGGGCAGCAAAACGCCCAGGATATACAGCAGGATAAATTTGCTTCGGACGGGCAGGTTATTGATGCGGCGCATGGGGTTCCTCCTCTGTGGAAACGGCGTGCCGGTAGGCGACTGGGCTCATGCCCATGCGGTTTCTGAATTGCTGCGAAAAGTAATCCACATCCCGAAATCCGACGCTGATGGCGATCTCGGTGATGGGGCTTGCGGTCTGCCGCAGCAAAACGCAGGCGTGCTCAATACGGGTCATCAGCAGCTGGCGGTGGAAGGTAGCTCCCGTGTGCTTTTTAAAAAGCTGCCCCAGATATACCGCGTTCATGTGTAGGTCATTGGCGATTTGGCTTAAGTTCAGGGGTTCAGCGTATCGCCCGCGAATGGCGGCCACCGTCGCCTGTACCGGAGCAGGCAGCGATTTTCCGGCCTCCGGCATCAGCGCGCGCCGGAGAGCGCGAAGCTGATCGTAAAAGGCCTGCAGCCAGCCGTCGCGCTCCGCCGCGTTCTGGTGCCACAGGGGATGGCCGAGCGACGCGCGCATGTCGGCGCCGGCAACGGGCAGCATGGCGTCCAGCGTTGCCGCCATGCAGCGCAAGGCGAAAAGGTTTGGCTGCGTATGCGCCGCGGCGTGCGTCAAGGCCGCGATTTCGGCATCCAGCGCATCGCTTCGATCACTGGTGAGCGCGTGCCGCAGAGCTGGCAGATTGGCTTGGCCGAGCCATGCGGCCGTTTGCGCGTCAAAGGGTTTATACACGCGCACGGCGCTGACGGTTTCATACAGCACACCCTGCGCGTCCAGCGCTTCCATCAGGCTTTTTTGAAAGCCCTGTACGCCGCTGTACACGCCGCCAATGCTCAGCGTATAGGGTTCGCGGTTGGGCAGCGGCGCGATCAGCCGCTCCAGCAGCTGTACATCCCGCTCAACATGGCGGAACACGAGCCCGTACTCCTTGGGAGACAGCTCAAAAAGCGTGCCGCCGGCTGATGACAGGATGAGCCGGATGTGCTCGGGAATCGCGCTGGTTTGATGGCTGAGCACCGCGCAGTAGCAGGGATCATCACCCCGTAATTGCAGCAGCACACCCGCGCGCAGCAGGGTTTCGGGGCTTGCGTCTCCGCAGGTGATGCGGCTGAGCGCCTGATCGCGCAGCAGGGGAGTTGGGTCGCTTTGGCGCTGTGAGACGGCTTGCCGCGTATCCAGCTCCGCCTTCACCCGCAGCAGCGTGCTTTCCACTTCCTCGGGATCGATGGGCTTGACCAGATATCCGAAGGCGTGAGAGCGGATAGCGGACTGCGCATAGCTGAAATCCCGGTATCCGCTGAAAAACAGCACCAACACCCGGGGATGATAGCGGCTGATGATAGCGGACAGATCGGTGCCCAAAATCCCGGGCATCCGTACATCTGTGATCAGCAGGTGCGGCTGCAGGGTATCCACCAAATGCAGCGCGTCCTGCGCGTTTTTAGCCTCGCCGCACAGCGTAAAGCCGCAGCGTTGCCAATTGATCATCATACGCATCCCTTCCAGCATGAAGGGTTCGTCGTCCACGATCACCGCTCGATACATCCTACCACCGCCTGCAGGTTTTACATTAAACATCTGTTACGGATCCGCGTTTCGTATTATTATACAACAGGGAGCAGTTACGAGGCAACCGTTTCCGGACCGTGGCCTATCATGCAATCAGCGTCAAGGAGGAATAAAACGATGCGTACCCTGCAAATTAACCTTCAAACGGAACATAAACAGTTGAACCGCTTTTTCGCGCACTGCGTTGGCGCGGGGCGGGCGGGGGAGATGCTCAGGGCGGAGGCGATGAAGCAGCTTTCGCACCTGCAGAACACCTGCGGCTTCCGATACCTGCGGTTTCACGGCCTGTTTTCCGACGATATGGCCGTGTGCGCGCTCGACCGCGAAGGCAGGGTAAGGTACAACTGGCAGTACGTCGATCTGGTGATCGACGAGATGCTAAAGCGCAGCATCCGCCCGCTGGTGGAGCTTGGCTTCATGCCCGACTGCCTGAAAAGCGGGGATGCGACGATTTTCTGGTGGAAGGGCAACGTGACCCCGCCCAAAGACATGCGGCAGTGGCACGACCTGGTTGAGGCTTTTGCGCGCCACGCCACCGTCCGCTACGGCGCGCGGGAAGTGCGGCAGTGGTACTTCGAGGTCTGGAACGAGCCCAACCTCTCCGGGTTTTTCACCGGCACGCAGCAGGATTACTTCGCACTGTACGAAGCGAGCGCGGCCGCGGTAAAAGCGATTGATCCCGCCTACCGCGTCGGCGGCCCGGCGACGGCGGGGCTTTCCGAGAGCAACTGGATTCCCGAGCTGATTGCACACTGCGTCAAGCACGGCGTGCCACTGGATTTTGTATCCACCCATACCTACGGCGTGGAAGGCGTTTTGGACGAGTTCGGCAACGACCGCCATACGCTGAGAAAGGATAAAGACTGTATTATCAAGGAAGTGCGGCAGGTGAAGAAAGACGTGCTGGCAAGCGGCATGCCGCACCTGCCCGTGATCTTCACCGAATGGTCCAACAGCTACTCCAGCCGCGACAACGTGCACGACAGCTATATAACCGCCCCGTTCATCCTGTACACGCTCAAGCGCTGCCAGGGCTATGCGGACAGCATGAGCTACTGGACGTTTACGGATATCTTCGAGGAGGCGGGGCCGGGGCCGGAGCCGTTTCACGGCGGGTTCGGGCTGATGAACAATCAGGGGCTATGCAAACCGTCCTGCTACGCCTACCGCTGGCTGTGCGAGCTGCCGGAAAACGAGCTTTCAACAGGCGACGCGGACAGCTACGCCGCAATCGGCGGCGGCGAACTGCACGTGCTTTTATGGGATTACACCCACCCCGCGCAGGATGCCGACAATCAAACCTATTTCATCCGCGACCTTCCCGCCAAAGCGCTGGACGACACCGCGGTGGAGCTGACCGGCATGGATAGCGGCGATTACACCGTGGAAACCTACCGCGTCGGCCACATGGCCAACGACGTGTACACGCTGTACCTGCGCGAGGGGCTGCGCGAGCTCATCGGGAAAGAAACGCCCACCCGCGAGCAGACGGAAGCGCTGCGCGAGCAGACGAACGGAAAGCCCGAGAGCGTAAGCACCCTGCACGTCGGCGCGGACGGCAGGGCGCAGCTGATGATCAGCATGCGTGAAAATGACGTCGTGCGGATCATCCTGCGAAAAAACGCTGTCTAGCCAGCTGAAAAAGCCCAATCTGCGGTGTCAGCTTCGAGATGTCAAGGGGTATCACTTACAAACGAGTAAGCTCAATCCGTCCGTTTTATTGTCGCCACACTCGCTAAAGAGCTCATGTTGCTCTGTAAAACGTCTCAACCTTAACTCATTTTGCGCTGCGCGCAAGCACCGCACAGGGTGCACACTCTTTTTGGTTGCCCTTTCCACCCTAGCTTCCTAGCATCTTAGGCTTTTTGAGCAGGCTGACAACGTTTTGAAAATATCGTTGAATACCCAGGTATTATTTGCCGCCATTGCCCAAATCGGCCCGCAAACGGCGAAATTGCTTGTGTTTCGCAGGATGATGTGCTATACTCATCCTGCTTTCACGAAATCACGAAGATTTACCGGAGTTGAGCATTAAGAAAGAAGGGTTTATCGAAAGAGTGGATATTGCTTCCTTTGCCGCCGGGCGGAAATGCCGGAACAATCGCGAGTTTATGCGGTTTCCTGTTTTTCCGATACAGCGGATGAAGAGAGGCAGTATATAGCCGCTCTTTTTGATTGCTTTTTGGGGGAAGAAACGGTGAAAAAGGGGCAGGGCGGATCGCAGATCGCAAGCGCGCGGGAGATCGCCGCCCGCACAGCCGAAGCGCTGAACGTAGAACTGGTCGAAGTCACCCTGCAAAAGGAAGCCGACGGATTCGCGCTGTGCATCTACATCGACAAAGAACGCGGCGTGACGCTTGACGACTGCGAGCGCTTCCATAAGGCCGTGCAGCCGCTTTTGGATGAGATCGAGTACGAGTATCTCGAGGTGTCCAGCCCCGGCGCGGATCGCCCGATCCAAACCCCGCGCGACGTGGAAAAGCGCTGCGGAGACAGGGTGGAAGTCCGGCTGTTCGCAAAGCTCGACGGCGAAAAGCAGTTCACGGGAACGCTTGCCGGGATGGATGATGCCCAGGTCGTCATCACGACGGCGGACGGACAGACGAAATCCTTCCCGCGCAAATCGGTCGCTTTGGTCAAGCCCGTGATTACGGTATCCGAGGAAGAATAGCATGAAGAGGAGTTTGAGTATGGCGGCAAAGAAGACGCAAAGTGAAAATCATGATAGAGAAATTATCAGCGCAGTACACATGCTCGCTGCGGAAAAGGACATCAGCGAGGATTTGCTGTTCAACGCCATCGAGGAGGCGCTGAAGGCTGCCTATAAGCGCAACGTCGCGCGGTTTGAAGCCCCGCCCGCAAACCTGTCCGTAACGCTGGACCGCCGCACGGGCGTGGCGCAGGTGTTCGCGCGCAAGCTGATCACCGAAGATGTGGAGGATTCCTCCG
>JBDRTL010000171.1:0-3446 GCA_043824045.1 Bacillota bacterium | reverse complement strand
AATTCAAGGCGATGAACGCGCTGGACGACTCGGCAATGTTCGCGAAACTGCTGGCCCTGTTCCCTATGGCGGACGCGGACAAAAGCGCGCTGTACAGCGCGGCGCTACGCGGCGCGTTCCTGCTTTTGCTGCATAAGGAGGAAATCTCAACCGACCGCTTCGACGACATGCTCCGCCTGCTCATCCGGGGCATCATCCTGCAGATGTTTGGAGAATGATCATGATTACGGTGAAAGATTTGGTGTTCAGCTACACGGACAAGCCCTTTATTCAAAACATGAATTTTCATGTAAACGACGGCGAGATTTTCGGGTTTCTCGGGCCGAGCGGCGCGGGGAAAAGCACCCTGCAAAAACTCCTGATCGGGCTTCTGCCCCGCTACGGCGGCAGCGTGCTGGTGGACGGCGGGGAAGCGAAAGCCGTCGGCAAAACGTTTTACGAAAAGATCGGCGTGGACTTCGAGTTCCCCAGCCTCTACGAAAAGCTGACGGGGCGGGAGAACCTTTCGTTTTTCGCGTCGCTGTATCCCGCGCACCGGGAGATCGGCGCGCTGCTTAAGGCCATCGGGCTGCATCTGGACGCGGACAAAAAGGTGTCCGACTATTCCAAGGGCATGAAAGCGCGGCTGAGCTTCATCAAAGCGCTGCTGCATTCCCCCAGGCTGCTCTTTCTGGACGAGCCGACCAGCGGGCTGGACCCGTCCAACGCCCGCGTGATGAAGGACATGATATTGGCCGAGAAAGCGGCGGGCAAAACCATCCTCCTCACCACCCACAACATGTACGACGCAACGGAGCTTTGCGACCGCGTGTCCTTTATCGTGGACGGGGGCATCCGCGCGCTGGATACCCCAAAGGCGCTGATGACGCAAAAAGGCGCGGCGCAGTTGAAGTACGCCTTCAAATCGGAAAGCGGCGAACTGCTGGAGCGCGAAGTATCGCTGGATCAAACGGGCGGGGACGAAACCCTGCAAACGCTCATCCGTGAAAACAGGCTGGCCTGCGCTCACTCCACCGAGCCGACGCTAAACGACGTATTTGTGGAAATCACCGGGAGATGCCTGCAATGAAACTGAAAACATTGATTTTCGGCGATATCCGCTTCCAGTTCCGGTACGGGTTTGATACTCTCTATATTCTCTTTACGCTTTTGTACGTCGGCCTGCTGTACGCCCTGCCCGCCGCGTGGCGCAGAGACGCGGCACTGGTCATGATCTTCACCGATCCGGCGGCGATGGGCTTGTTTTTCATGGGCGCGATCGTGCTGTTTGAGAAAAACGAGCGCGTGCTGGATTCGATCGCCGTCTCCCCCGTCAAACCGGCGGACTATGTGCTGTCCAAGCTCATCTCCATCGGGCTGATTTCCACGCTTTCAGCCGCCGTTATCGGCGCGGCCGCGGGCGTGATTCAATCTCCCCTTTTGTTTCTTCTGTCGGTTTTCCTGTGCTCCTGCCTGTTTTCCGCGCTGGGGCTGATCGCGGCCTGCAGGATCAGGACGCTCAACCAGTTCATGCTCGCCACCGTTCCGAT
Source organism: Bacillota bacterium (assembly GCA_043824045.1). GTDB lineage: Bacteria > Bacillota > Clostridia > Christensenellales > Aristaeellaceae > CAXXOK01. The sequence goes on along the minus strand of JBDRTL010000171.1, from coordinate 1,917 downwards.
GGAGATTTTAACCACCGTTCCAGCAATCCTGTGGATGTTCTGGTTTCAGCCGGACGTGATGCTTCTGCATCCGGGCGTGAGCATGCTGATGCTGTGCTCCGGCAGGGGCAGCGCACCGCTTGCGCTGGTATCCCTGCTGGCGTGGACCGTGTTTTTCGGTTTTCTCGCCGTGAAAACAGTGCGAAAGATGCTCCTGTCCGTGGGAGGGATCAAACTGTGAAGGTAAATATGCGCTCGTTTCAGATGTTCATCCGGCAGATCCGCGGCGATAAAATGCTCTACATGCTGTGCTTCCTTCCGCTGCTGATCGCCGCAGTGTTTCGTTTCGGCATCCCGTTTCTGGAGGCGCGGCTGTGCGCGGCGTTTGGCGCGGCGACTATCCTCGCGGATTATTACCTGCTGTTTGACCTGTTTTTGGCGGTATTTACGCCGTATTTTCTGGTGTTCATCTCCGCGATGGTGATGCTTTCGGAAATCGACGAAAACATCGCCGCCTATCTGGCTGTGACGCCCATCCGCAGGAGGGGATATCTGGTCTCCCGCCTCTTGTATCCGGCATTGCTATCCGTGGCCGTTTCCGCCGCGCTGCTGTTTTTTTGCTCGCTCACGCCCTGGACGGTCTGGAATATCCTGCTTGCGTGCCTGCTTTCCGCGGTGCTGTGCATTCCCGTGGCAATGCTGATCGTATCGTTTTCCCACAACCGCGTGGAGGGCATGGCGCTGGCAAAACTCGCGGGGCTTTTGCTGTTCGGCCTTCCGGTTCCGTTTTTCCTGCAAAACGGCTATCAGTACCTCTTCGCCTGGCTGCCGTCGTTCTGGCTGGCGAAGATATTTACGGATAGAAACGGCTGGTTTATTCTGCCCGCGGTATCGGTTTCCATGATTTGGCTGTGGGCGCAGTATAGGCGGTTTGAGCGCAAGCTGCTTTGATCGGCCTCTCCCGTTATGGTATAATCAGGAAAATCCCGTAGAGTGCAGCGCCCGAAAACCCCCGCGCGCTTCACTCGCTGCCCGGACAAACTGAAAGGAGCATATTCATGTACAAAACCGGCGACACACCCGGCAAGGGAACCTACAAATGCACAAACTGCGGCAAACTCATAACGCTAGAAAAGGATACCGACGCCCTCCCCGCGTGCCCCCGCTGCGGCAATAAGACGTGGAATAAGGTGGAAAAGTAGCCAATCATATTATGCGCAACGCCCTTGCTTAATGAGTAAGGGCGTTGTGCTTCACAAAATAAACTGCATGATAGGATTCACTCGTTTCTCTACGTGAGCACATCCAAATTCCTCTCCCTCGCTTATTTGCATTTTATTATTCCCAAATCACCTGTGTGCGGTTATAATAGATAGCAATACTTCCGGAGTGATGAGCGGATGGAGATGTTGCAATGGAACTTCTGAAACAACGCATTCTCAGGGATGGCCGGGTCAAGGACGAGCAGATTATCAAGGTGGATGGTTTTCTAAACCATCAGATTGATATCGGCCTGATGGATGCAATCAGCCGGGAATTCAGGCGCTTGTTCGACGGGGAGAAGATTACCAAAATCATCACCATCGAGGCCAGCGGAATCGCCATCGCCTGTTTCACGGCGCTGCAGTTCAACGTTCCATTGGTATTCGCAAAAAAATCCGAAAGCAAAAACATCGACGGCGCGGTGTACAGCACGACCGTCACCAGCTACACCCGCGCCAAAGACTACACGGTGATCCTCGAAAAGCGGTATTTATCCTCCGACGACCGCATCATCATCATCGACGACATTCTGGCGACCGGCAAGGCGCAGCGCGGACTGCTGGATATCAGCAGGCAGGCCGGGGCGACCGTCGCGGGCATCGGCGTTGTGATCGAAAAGGGCTTTCAGGGCGGCGGCGACGCGCTGCGCAAGGACGGCTACAACGTACAGAGCCT
>JBDRTL010000170.1:0-2631 GCA_043824045.1 Bacillota bacterium | reverse complement strand
GTCATCTTCATCGTGCTTTTAATCCTGCCTTTTGTGGTGTCGCTGCTGTCGGTGCGCAAAAGCAGGGAAGCGTCGCTGTACGTAAAAAGCGACAATGTGCGCGATCCGCGGTACTTTTCCAATTCTTTCCGCGCACTGGTGGAAAAGGGCCTGGACCGGCAAAACCGCACCGTCAAGATGTCCAAGCTCGAGCCATTCCAGTACGCGGAGGAACTGGCGGGCAATGTCTGCAACACCCTCGTGATCGCGGAACACCGCTTCCGCCCCGTGGGCGTGTCCAGCTTCTTAAAGGAAATCTATGCCGCGTCCTCGGCCGTTATTGCGCCAAACACCAGCCTGCGCGCCATTGCGTGCCTGGACGAGCTGGAGCTCGGCGAAAATTGCGAAGTGATTCGCTGGGCGGACAGCGATAAGCAGATGATCGTGATGAACGGATGCAAGCTCGGCATGAGCGCAACCAGCGCCACGCGGCTGAGGATCGGGCCGGATTGCACCTTCCGCCGCCTGTACGCCCCGGAGATCGTGATCGGCCTGCACACCGCGGACACGGCGCGCTTCCCCGTCGATACGGCGGTTTTTGAGGAGCGGTGGACCAACCCTGAAGGCGTTCGCGCCAATGAAACCGTGAACCAAACCATCGTAACGGAGTACAGCCTGGAGATCGGCGAGGGCGCCGTGATCATGGGCAGCATCAAGTCCAACCACCACATCTACATCCACCAAAACGCCCGGGTGAACGGCAACGTAGTGGCGGACGGGGCGATCATCCTCGATTCGGGCGCGCGGGTTCTCGGCACGGTTTTTTCGCAGGATTCCATTTTGGTCGGGCCCGGCGTCGAAATCGGCGTGAAACCGAAAATCAAATCGCTGATCGCCCGCAAGTCCGTCACCTTGTGCGAAACCGCCAAGGTGTTCGGCTATATCGGCTGTGAAATCGATTCCGTCACCATCTCCCAGGATATGTTCAGGACCGAGCTGAATAAAAGGCAATGGTCGTCCAAAATGGAGCTGATGAAGGCGGAGATCGCCGAAGAGAAGGCGGATGTGTCTCCACAGGAAGCAGAGCCGCCCAAAACAAAATCCCCGGCTGCAGTGAAAGCGGCCAGGGATGGTAAAGACGATGAAGAGGAATCCCTGTTTGATTAAGTCCGGCTGCTGATTACAGCATTTTTTCGATAACATCCGCGATGCGCGCCGACGCAGTACCGTCACCGTAGGGATTGCGCGCGGTGCTCATTTTTTTGTACTCCTCGGGGTCTTCCAAAAGCTGCCTGCAGGCGTAGTAGATAATCTGCTCGTCCGTACCCACCAGGCGCAGCGTGCCGGCGTCCAGGCCTTCGGGGCGTTCGGTGGTATCCCGCATGACGAGCACGGGTTTGCCCAGCGACGGCGCCTCTTCCTGAATGCCGCCCGAATCCGTCAGGATGAAATACGCGTTGTTGATCAGGTTATGGAACTCGTCCACTTCCATGGGTTCGATCAGCATGATCTTCGGATTGTCGGAAAGCATTTCGTAGGCGATTTTGCGCACCACCGGATTTTTGTGGATGGGATAGACGAGCTTCACGTCGTCGTATTTCTCCACCACCCTGCGCACGGCCCGAAACATGCTGCGCATCGGCTCGCCGATGTTCTCGCGCCGGTGCGCGGTCATCACCAAAAGCCGGCTGCCTTTGGCCCAATCGATGATCTCCGAATGGAAATCCGGACGCACGGTGGTTTTCAGGGCGTCGATGCCGGTGTTGCCGGTCACAAAGATGGTTTCGGACGCGCGGCCTTCCAGGCGGAGGTTGTAGCGCGCCATCTGCGTGGGCGAGAAGTGGTATTTCGCCACCAGGCTGATCGCCTGACGGTTGTACTCCTCGGGGAACGGCGAATAGATGTTATGCGTGCGCAGGCCCGCTTCCACGTGCGCGACCGGAATTTGCATGTACAGCGCGGCGACCGACGTGGCAAACGCGGTGGTGGTATCGCCGTGCACCAGCACGATGTCCGGCTTGCAGTCGATTAAAACCTGCTGAACGCCGTACAGCGTTTTGGCGGTAATATCAAACAGCGTCTGTTCCTGCTGCATAATGTCCAGATCGTAGTCCGGCACAACTTCAAACAGCTTCAACACCTGATCCAGCATTTCCCGATGCTGTCCGGACACGCAGACTTTGGTTTCGATCTTGCTGCGCGTGCGGAATTCCTTGACAAGGGGACACATCTTGATAGCCTCGGGTCTGGTACCAAACACGATTAAAGCTGTGATTTTTCCTTGTTCGTGCATACTGCCGTCTCCTTCATTTGATTGCGGAGAAACACTAAATTGTTACATTTCTTCGAAAGTGTACCATACAATTATGAAGAAAGCAAGTATTTTCTTAATAATTTAGAAATAATTTTTTATGCCTCCGGAAACGCCCATTCGCCTGATGATTTCTCTTGACAACGCATCGCAATTTCGGTAGAATACTATTCGTCGCCTATATGGGCTTTCACAAGGCGGGGTGTAGCGCAGTCTGGCAGCGCACATGCTTTGGGAGCATGGGGCCGGGGGTTCGAATCCCTTCACCCCGACCAATCCGATCTCCGCCGGGTTCCCGTGGCTCCTTGGTCAAGCGGTTAAGACACCGCCCTTTCACGGCG
>JBDRTL010000169.1:0-2012 GCA_043824045.1 Bacillota bacterium | reverse complement strand
AAAACCGCGTTCATCACGCACGGGCACCTATACAACATCCAAAATATGCCGCCCATCGGCCCAGGTGATCTCCTGATCCACGGGCATACCCATATCCACACCGTGGAAAAACACGGCGGCGCCACCTATATCAACCCCGGTTCCGCGTCGCTGCCGCACGAAGGCCAGCCAAAAAGCTATATGACGCTCGATTGGGACCAAAACCTATTTGAAATCAAGGCGTTCGACGGCACGATGCTGCAGTCGTTCAGCGCCTGACAGGGAGTAAAACCATGTCGTACCACGAAATTAAAAACGCCTCGGATCAGCTTGCGGCGGCCATCCGCCAAAGCGACGAATGCGCCGCGTACAAGCAGCTGAAAGACGCAGTAATGGCCGACGAGACCAGCAAAGTGCTGTTAAACGAGTATCAGCGGCTGCAGACCAAGCTGCAGATGGCGGCCGTCACGGGCGCGGATTCCACGCCGGAAGACGTGCAGCGCTTCCAGCAGCTTGCAAGCCTTCTTATGATGAACGCGAGCATATCGCAATATCTGCTGGCGCAGATGCGCGTGCAGCAGATGATGAGCGAGGTTTTCCAGACGATTACCAAAGCCGCAGACCTCGAAATCAGCCTCCCCGGCATGTAGGAGGACGCATGGCACGCCGCGACCGTTACGAATATCCGCCCGAACCCCGTCAGGAAGAGCGCCAGTACGGCTTTTACTGGTACAGCGCCCTCTGGCGGCTTTTGCGTTCGATTCTGATCTGGATCGCGGCGGTCGTGCTGGTGTTCGGGCTTTTATCCGGCGTCTATAATGCCATTGATGAAAACTACGTCAGCGCCGTGGACGCCGCCGACGATACGGAGACGGCTTTCACTGTGGAAAACGGGCAGAGCCTGACGCGCGTGGCCAACAATCTGGAGGAGCAGGGCCTGATCAAGAACCGCTCGGTATTCAAATACTACTGCGATTTCGTCGGGTTCGGGCAGAAGATTCAAGCGGGTGAATACCGGTTAAAAAAGAACATGAACATCTTCGAGATCGCCGAAATCCTGACTACCGGCGACGGCAAGCCGCTGACCGCGAAGATCATCGTCATCCCCGGCTGGACGGTGGATGATATCGCGGCCATGCTCAAGGAAGAAGGCGTGATCCAGGATACCGCGCAGTTCCTCTCCCTGTGTAAAACCGGGGAAGGGCTGACGGATTACTACTTCATCCGCGAAGAGCTGGAAACCGCGCGCGTAAGCGACCGCAAGTACCTGCTGGAAGGCTACCTCGCGCCCAATACCTACGAAGTGTATATGGATACCACAATGACGGCCATTTTAAAAAAGCTGCTCGACCAGACCGACGTGGTGTTTGACTATTCCTGGCAGCAGCACGCCGAAGATATCGGCATGACCATGGATCAGGTGCTGACCCTGGCGTCCATAATCGAAAGGGAAGCCAAAACGGAGGATTTCGCCCGGGTATCGGCCATTTTCCACAACCGCCTGAAAAAGAACATGATGCTCGGCAGCGACGTGACCATTCAATACGTCACGGGCGAGCGCCGCATGTCGCTGACCACCAGCGACCTTGCCGTCGATTCCCCCTACAATACCTACACGCGCATCGGCCTGCCGCTGGGCCCCATCTGCAATCCCTCGCCGGATGCCATACAGGCCGCGCTCTACCCCGATACGGTTTTTATCGCCGAACAATACCTTTATTTCTGCGCCAAAAACCCCGCCTCGGGTGAGCTCGCGTTTTCCAAGACGCTCGACGATCACAACGCGGCCGTAGCCATCTACAAGCCGCTGTGGGACGCATATGATCAGGAACGCGGCTATAACTAGTGCTTGCTGAATAAACAGCAAAGTCAATAAACGCAAGACTTTGGGCGTAGAATTTGGTATAATGGGTGCAGGAGAAATCGCAAAAACGTGCAACAACCATGCACCAAGGAGCCAGCGAAATGTATCGATACGACAGCGGGCAGATCAGTGTGGATGATTTCGAACAACCGATCGGGATGAATATCAG
>JBDRTL010000168.1:0-3481 GCA_043824045.1 Bacillota bacterium | reverse complement strand
GGCAGTATACCTGTTTGACGATACCATCCGCGGCAACTTTGAACAGTTTTATGGATACCGCGGCGAGCCCTGCGTCGGCGAGGACGAGATGCGGGAGTACCTGCGCCTGTGCAGCCTGGAGTTTCCGCTGGACGCGCGCTGCCATACGCTTTCGGGCGGGGAGAGGCAGCGCGTGTTTCTGGCCGTTCACCTGTCGATGAAGCCAAAGGTGCTGATGCTCGACGAGCCGACCTCGGCGCTCGACCAGAAAACGGCGCGGCAGATGCTGGAACGCCTGAAGGCGCACTGCGCTGAAAACAGAATCACGCTGGTCGTGGTCAGCCACGACCCCACGCTCGCCAACGCCTTCGCCGATCACGTGATCGCACTGTCCGAGGGGGCGTGCGGATGAAACAGATCGTCGAGCTCAACCTCTGGCAGTTTGCGCTGATCTACCTGCTCTTGCTGGTCGTAATCACGGTGCTGCGCTTTTCAAAGATCGACCAGACCAAAAGCCTTTTGTGGGGCAGCGCGCGCATGACCCTGCAGCTGACGCTATCGGGGCTGATCTTGACCTACATCTTCCAAAACCCGCATCCCGCGTTTGTTTTTATCTACCTCGCCGGTATGGTGACGTTTGCGATCTTCCGGGTGTTCCACCTAAACAAGGGGCTCAACCGCCGCTTCCGCCTGATCATCGCCGCGTCGATCGCGTTTTCGGGGCTTTTAGTGATGATCTATTTCGTCGCGCTGGTGATCGGCGAGAACCTCGGTAATCCACAGTACGTCATCCCGATTTCGGGCATGCTGATGGGCAACACCATGACGGGCGTATCGCTGGGCATCAAAACGTTTTACCGGACGCTGGAAGATCAGTCCGCTAAAATCGAAACCCTGCAGAACATGGGCGTAAAGCCCGACAGGCTGTTTATGCCGTTTGTGCGCCAGTCGATGGAAACGGCCATCCTGCCCACCATCAACACGATGGTCGGCATCGGCATCGTATCCCTGCCCGGCATGATGACGGGGCAGATTCTGTCGGGCACTTTGCCGATGACCGCGATCCTCTACCAGATCGCCATCATGATCGCCATCTGCACCACGGTGTGCCTGTCCACGTTCGGGTCCTTGTACTTCGGCTACCGGACGCTTTACAACAAGCGTAACCAGGTAGAGCTGGGAGTGAAAGCATGATTCTGCGACCGATTGAAACACCGGAGGAAGTTCGAACGTATGAGGCCATGTTCAGTGTTTACCTGACGAGGGATATCCTTCTGGAATCCGACTTTGGCGATCCGTTGACACCGGAAGAGTTTGCCTATTACAGTTCGGACGCGTACCGCAGTGAGATCACGCGCCTGTGCGCGCGGCCTGTCGATCCGGTACACCGCTATTTCATGATGGAAAACGGCGAGCGAATCGGGTTTATCATGTGCTGCACCTATCACAGCGAGGACGGCAAGTGCTACGTGATGGAAACGTGCATCGAGCCGCCTTACCGCGGCCTGGGACTTGGAAAAAATATCTTTACCCTGCTCAAAGACATCGAACAGGCGACCTATTACGAACTGAGCACGTCGTCTGTCCGCGCGAAACGGTTTTGGGAATCGCAGGGTTTCCGGCTCAACGGCTACGGCATGGACGGCAGCGTGATGATGCTGCTCCCGCCGGCTGAAAGCACGTTTGCATGCGAAGAACTGCGGGAAAAGGATTTTCCCCAGCTCCTTGCGCTTGCGTATAAATATAAGCGCGAGATCGGGGAACCGCCGATGACGGAGGCGCAGCAGGCGGCGCTTCGGGAGGCGATCGCGGGCGGGCGCATCCGCTTCTTCGTCGCCAAGCGGCAGACCCGCGTGGTGGGCATGTGCTCCGTATGCCGGTTTTTCTCCACGTACCAGTGCCGCGCGTCCGGGATTTTCGAGGATTTTTATATCGAGCCGGTCTTCCGCGGGCAGGGCATCGCGCGCATGTTGACGAACTATGTACAGAAAGCCTGTATCGGCGAAGGAATATCGTCCCTGTGGGTCGGGTGCTCGCCCGGCGACACCCTGATGTATCAGGCGCTGGGTTTCAGCGTTTTGCTGGGGAACCTCCTGACGTGGAACCTGGGCGATACACTTAAGGCCGCCCCTCCGAAATGACCGGGCAAAGGATATGAGGTGACCCATGTTATCCGATCAGCCGATTACCTCCGCAAAGGACGATCTTCTGGGGCGGGCGGGATTTGCAAAGCAGATCGCGTCGGCGCTTCTGGCCGCGCCGTCGGGGAAAAAGGGCAGCTTCACCATCGGGCTGTGCGGCAGCTGGGGATCGGGCAAGACCTCCGTTGTCAATATGGTGGTCGAGGCGCTGTATAAAAAAGGCGCGGACTGCCCCATCATCGTGCAGTTCAACCCGTGGCTGTATCCGGCGGAGGAGCTCTTGCCGGGGCAGTTTTTGCAGGCCGTTTCGGCGGAGCTTAAAAAGCCCGCTCACGGCAGGAAGCTCTGCAAGGCGGGCAGAGCCATGGGAAAGTACGCCGCCGGGTTTTTACTCTGCACGCCCGGGTTCAAATACGAAACCGTCGCCGAGCTTCGGGGTGAAACCCCCACACCCGATCAGCAGGACGCGCTGCCCCGCAGCGTTCTGGAGCGCAAGGAAAAGGTAATCAAGCTCCTCAAAAAGCAAAAACAGAAGATCTTCATCCTTATGGACGATATCGACCGCCTGTCCGCCGCGCGGATCGGCCACGCGCTGCAATTGGTGAAGGCCGTGGCGGATTTCCCGCGCATGGTGTACCTGCTGGCGTATGATCAGGACGTGGTCGTCAAGGCGCTGGACAAGGAGCTCGGCGGGCAGGGCTGGGATTACATGAAGAAATTCATCCAGGCGCAGTTCACCGTGCCCGCGCCGGAAAAGGGGAAAATCGCCGAGATTCTTATGGCGTACTTCAACACCTGGCTGCAGATGCAGCCGGGGCTTAACTTCGACCGCGCATACTTCACGGAGATTTCGCCGTACCTGTTTTCGTGCATTACCAGTATCCGCGACGTGTACCGCTTCGTCAACACCTTCCGCGTCCGCTACCAGGCGCTTGGCAACGAGGTGAACTTCGTCGACCTACTGGCCGTAACCGCGCTGCAATTGCACGTCCCGCAGGCGCTGCCATGGATACAGGCGCACCGCGACGATCTGCTGCGCGGGGGCGGGCTCGCCTTCTCCGGCGCCGACCTCCTGCAGCGCAAACGCCTCAAGGAGGAGCACCGGCGGATGATTACGGCGCTCAACGAAAACGACGCCAAAACGCTCATTCCGCTGATCGGGCTGATGTTCCCCCGCTACGGCAAGAACGTGCTGGACGTCGCAAGCGACGAAGTCAACCCGCAGTTTGTGCGCATGCGCCGGATCTGCTGCGAGGAATTTTTCGACCTGTATTTTACCCAGTCGACGGAAAACCTGACGATCACTCAGGAGGAGATCTTCAAAACCATCCGCGACATGGACGCGGCCGGCCTGCGCGCGT
>JBDRTL010000167.1:0-2582 GCA_043824045.1 Bacillota bacterium | reverse complement strand
GGAAATAAGTCAAAGGGAGTGACGCCTGTGTTTCAACCTCAGTACCAGAACTTTGTCAACGCCGTCCTGAACCGCCCCACCCGATATATCCCGCTCTACGAGCACATCATCGACACGGCCGTGATGGAAGCCGTCACGGGCGAGAAGTTCAGGCACCTTGAAAACGGAAGCTGCGCCGACAAGGTCTCTTTCCTGCGGCGATATACCCGTTTTTTTCGCGACATGGGGTATGATGCGGTATCGTATGAGCGGCTGATCGTCAACTCGATGCCGGGAAACGGCTGCCTGTACGGGCACAACAAAGGCTGCATCCAGACGCAGGAGGATTTTGACCGGTATCCCTGGAACAAAATCCCGGATTGGTTTTTTGAGCGAGAATCCGATTATTATCGCGCCTTGCGGGAAGCGATGCCTGACGGCATGCTCGCCGTCGGAGGGCCCGGCAACGGTCTGTTCGAATGCATACAGGACATCATCGGGCTGGAAAGCCTCTGTTACCTGCGCATGGATGAGGAAGCGGTGTACGAAGCGCTGTTCCAGGCGGCGGGCGACATGATGTGCGCGATCTGGAGCCGCTTTCTGGAAGAGTTCGGCGATATTTTCTGCGTATGCCGCTTTGGAGACGATCTGGGGTTCCAATCGTCCACGCTCCTGCCGGTGAAGGACATACAGCGCTTGCTGATCCCGCAGTACCGGCGTATTGTGGCGATCATCCACAAGCACGGCAAACCGTTCCTGATGCATTCCTGCGGAAACATTTTCCGCATTATGGACGATCTGATCGATACGGTCAAGATCGACGCGAAGCATTCCAACGAAGATGCGATCGCGCCGTTTGGCGAATGGATCGCCCGCTACGGCGACCGCATTGGCAATATCGGCGGGCTGGACGCGAGCGTATACTGCGAAGGATCGCCCGTGGACATCCGCGAATACACCACGGCTCTGTACCATACCTGCGCCGCCAAAGGCAGGGGTGTAGCGATGGGCAGCGGAAATTCCATTCCCGACTATGTTGCACCGGAGAGATACGTTCAGGCGATCAATACGATCCGGTCCCTGCGCGGCTGCTAAAGAGCGTTCGCCCGGGCAGGAATACGCAGGAACATGTGGCGGAACAGGCCTGCCTGTCCGTTTTAAGGATTCCAAATGAAGCGAACCGTGCTTTATTTCCGCAAGGGCATTCATAAACAAACCGGCGGCGCTAAACACAGCGCCCGGCTGTCAATGCCGCGCGTAAAAATAGCGCGCGCTGCAATGGACATTTTTACATGGATTTGATACCATGTTTTTAGTGATGAAACAGGATAGCTGCACGAACCGCTGGAGGGCACCGGAATGAGCAACTTGATCCACGCCTCCCTGGGCATTGAACTGGGTTCCACGCGCATCAAGGCCGTACTTTTGGACGAGCGGTACCGCTGCGTCGCGCAGGGCGAGCATATGTGGGAAAACCGGTTTGCAAACGGCATCTGGACTTATTCGCTAAAGGACGCGTGGGAAGGGCTGCGGGCGGCGGTCGCGCGGCTGTTTCAGTCGGTGAAGGAGCCCGTCCAGGTGGACGTGATGGGCCTGTCCGGCATGATGCACGGCTACCTCGCGTTTGACAAAGACGGTAATCTGCTGGCGCCGTTTCGCACCTGGCGCAACACCGTCACCGGCAAGGCCAGCCGCTCGCTGACGGAGCTGTTTAAAGAAAACATCCCCCAGCGCTGGAGCGTCGCGCACCTCTACCACGCCATTTTGCAGGACGAGGCGCACGTCAAGGATATCCGTTTCATCACGTCGCTGGCGGGCTATATGCACCGCAGGCTGACGGGCGAACACGCAGTCGGAATCGGAGAAGCCAGCGGCATGTTCCCCATCGATTTTGAGACACTGGATTACCGGCAGTCGGCGCTTTCGGATTTCGACGCGCTGATCGCGCCGCAGGGGTATCCATGGAAGACCAAAGATATTTTCCCGAAGATCCGCCTGGCGGGCGAGGACGCCGGAACGCTTTGCGCGGAAGGCGCGCGGCTGATCGACCCCAGCGGCACACTGAAACCCGGCATCCCGGTCGCGCCGCCCGAAGGCGACGCGGGCACAGGCATGGTTTCGACCAACAGCGTCATGCCGCGGCTTGGCAGCGTGTCGGCGGGAACCTCCATTTTCTCCCTGATCGTCGCCGAGAAACCGTTAAGCCGCGTCTATTCCCAGATTGACACGGTGGCGACGCCCGCGGGGAAAACCGTAGCGCTGGTGCACGCCAACAACTGCACGTCCGATATCAACGCGTGGGCGGAGTTATTTCAAACCTTTACGGCCTGTTTCGGCCTCGACATCTCCAAAGGCGATCTGTTCTCCACCCTCTATTCCCACAGCCTCAAGGGCGACCCGGACTGCGGCGGCGTCACGGTAATCAACTACCTGTCCGGCGAGCACATCACGGGCTTTTCGCAGGGCTGCCCGCTGGTGATCCGCACCGCGGAAAGCCGGTTTACGCTGGCCAATTTCATGCGCGCCCACCTCTACTCTGCGCTCGCCGTGCTCAAAATCGGCATGGATCTGCTGGCGGCGGAAGGCGTAAAAATAGACCGCCT
>JBDRTL010000166.1:0-6102 GCA_043824045.1 Bacillota bacterium | reverse complement strand
AAACCTCTCGGTGGAGTGCGTGCCCGTGGGCTACCGCGACAGGCCGGAGGACAGCCCCTCCAAGCTCAACACCGTTTCGGACGGCTTTAAAGTGCTCAAAACCATCACGCGGCTATTCAAGGAATACCGCCCGATGCCGTTTTTCGGCCTCCTCGCGCTGATTCTGGTTCTCGCGGCGACGGGGCTGTTTATCCCCATCCTGATCGAGTTTGTGCAGACGGGGCTGGTGCCGCGCTTCCCCACGCTGATCATTGCGGGGGTGATGGCGACGCTGGCCATATTGCTTCTAACCTGCGGGGTCATCCTCGACACCGTGGCGAAAAAGCACCGGCAGCTGTTTGAAGTGAACCTGAATATCCTCAGGGCGCTCAAGCCTGAGGAAATGAAATGAAGCTTCTGTGCAGTTTCGCGGCGGGCGTGCTGAGCATGCTCGCCTTTACCCTGTCCCGCGATGGGTACGCGGGCGTGAGCGATCCGCCGCTTGCCGCGTTCAGCCCGGTGTGGCTGTTGTACGCGCTGCTGCTCACGGGTGTGTGGTATTTGTTTTTCAGCTTGTCCATAAAGCCCCGTTTTCTTTGTCGCCCGCGCGATGGCGCGGGCATCACTTACAAACGGGTAAGCTCAACCCGCGCCACGCCTGGCTTCGCGAAACCGAGCCTTTCTGAACAAGCTGAAACGGCAAATCCAAGCAAAACGCGTCTATGGCTTGGCGTATCCAAAGGCCAGATCGCGCTTGGGCTGTGCTTTGGCATCGTCAACTACTTCGCGTCCGCGCTGTTTGCGTACGATACGTGGGGGTATCTGGATTCGGTTTGGCAGTGTGGCAAAGCGATCCTGCAAATCCTCGGGCAGGCGGCCGTGATGGCGATGGCCGCCGCGCTGGTCTGCCGGTGGCTGGAGGGCAAGGCGCAGGAAGGGCGGCGTATGCGGGCGTTCGCCCTGCGCGTGTCCGGCAGCCGGCTCGGCAGAGTGTACCGCCGCCGGCCCGTGCTGTTCGTGATGGGTGCGCTGCTTGTATGCTGGTCGCCGTATCTGGTGATTTTCTTCCCCGGCACGGTTTCCTGGGATAACGGCGTGATGATCGGCCAGTTTTTCGGCGCGGCGCAGCTGGAAAACTGGCATCCGGTGTTTTACACATGGCTGTTGGGCGGAGTTGTGGCCGTCGGGCGCTGGCTTGCGGGCGACAATCTGGGTGCGTTTCTGTTTGTGATGCTGCAAACAGCCGCGCTGTCGTATGCGCTGGCGCGGGTGATGGCGTTGCTGCGGCAGCTGAAACTGAGCGCAGGATGGCACCTTGCAGCACTGGCCTTTTTCGGGTTGACGCCGATCTTTGCGTCCTATGCGCAGGCGGTGTATTCCGATACGCTATATACCGCTGTCATTCTTTTGTTCTGCGTGCAGACATGCGAGATGCTGCTCGTCGGGGTTCGGGGTTTTAGGCAAAGCACCGCGATGGCTATGACGGCGTTATTATGTTCCATGGTTCGGGGTATTGGCCTGTACGTGGTGCTGCTCTGCGCTGCGGGGCTTGTTGTGTTTGGCTTGCGGGGCAAGGCGCGGCTTCAGGTAGGCGCGGTGCTTGCGGTGCCGCTTGCGCTGTTTATGGTATTTCAGCTGGCTGTGCTGCCTGCGCTTGGCATACAGGATCGTACCGCATCAGCGATGTACTCGCTGCCGTTTCAGCAGTCTGCGCGGGTGCTGCGCGACCATGCGGATACCGTGACCGAAGCAGAATAAGTTGTAATCGATCGTGTGCTAGATGCGGAAACCTTGCCCGCACTTTACCAGACTGTAATCTCCGATCCCGTCAAGTTTACGTTTCGCCAATATGGCGCCGATGCGCAGACCGAACAGGAAGCCTTACGGCGGTATCGGAAAACATGGCTTGCTATGATGCGAATATATCCTTTGACGTATCTGGAAACATTTGTGGCAGGCTCTACAGGCTACTATGCATTTACGCCTAAAATCGATGCGGCGCGCACCTTCAACAATCAGGGCGGCGTGCGGTTTTACTTTGAGTCGTTCAATGTTCGGGAGGACGAACGTTACCTACACACCGCCCAGATTCCCGCCTTCCAAAAGGCCCGCGAACTGCTGGCGATGGCCGCCCGCGGCTGGCGGCGCGTGCCGGTGCTTGAGCTCTTCCTTTTCTGTGGAACCTATACCTGGCTGCTTGTAATCGCCGCGCTCTCCCTGCTCCGCCAGAAACGCTCGCGCGATCTGATCGCTTTCCTGCCCGCGCTCCTGAGCTTGATTGTCTGCGTTTTCTCCCCCGTCAACGACTACTTCCGCTACTTCCTCCCCATCGTCGCCATGGCTGTGCCGCTTCTCGCGCTCGCCAAAAAGCCAGCGGAAGAAAACGTTTAGGGATTTCATTCCTAAGACCCTGACAAGGGCGTTGCCCTTGATTGGGGATTGGGGCAAAGCCCCAAAAGCTTCCATTCCCGTTTGACAACGCCAAAGCGGCGGGATAGAATGAACTGTATTCCGGGAAGGGGGGCGCGCGTTGAAACGGCTTGCGATACTGGGATCGACGGGCTCCATCGGCACGCAGGCGCTGGAGGTGCTCGCGCTGCATGCGGACCGGTTTCAGGCGGCGGCTTTGGTTGCCAACCGCAGCGCGGACAAGCTGTTTTCGCAGGTGCGGGCGTTCCGGCCCGTGATGGCGGGGCTGACGGACGCGCGCTTTTCGATTGCCGATATTCCCGATGACCTGCGGTTTTGCCGCTGGGTGTTCGGGCCGGAGGCGCTGACCAAGGCCGCGGGCATGGACGAGTGCGACGAGGTGCTGGTCGCGGTGGTCGGCATGTGCGGGCTGGAAAGCGTTTTGCACGCTTTGGCAAGCGGCAGGCGCGTGCTGCTTGCCAACAAGGAAACGCTGGTGGCGGGCGGGCAATTGGTGATGAAAGCCGCCAAAACGGCGGGCGAACACATGCTGCTCCCCATCGACAGCGAGCACTCCGCGATCTTCCAGTGCCTGCAGGGCGCGGCGGGCAACCCGTTCCGGCGGATTTTGCTCACCTGCTCGGGCGGCCCGTTCCGCACATGGAGCAAGGAAAAGATCGGTGCGGCGACGGCAAAGGAAGCCCTGAAGCACCCGACGTGGAACATGGGGCGCAAGATCACCGTCGATTCGGCCACGCTTTTCAACAAGGCGCTGGAGATGATCGAGGCGCATACCCTGTTTAACGCTCGTGTCGATCAGATTCAGGTGGTCGTCCATCCGCAGTCGGTCATCCACAGCGCGGTGGAGTTTATGGACGGCGCGGTCCTCGCCCAGCTCGGCACGCCGGACATGCGCCTGCCGATCCTCTACGCGATGGCGTACCCACAGCGCCTGCAAACGGGCGGCGAGCCGCTGGATTTGTTCCGGATGAAGGAGCTCACCTTCGAGCGCCCGGATGAAATCCGCTTCCCCTCGCTTGGGATGGCGGCGGAGTGCATCCGCGCGGGCGGCGCGGCCTGCTGCGTGCTCAACGCTGCGAACGAGGAAGCCGCCGGGCGGCTGCTTGCCGGCGGGCTGACCGTGGGGCAGCTGTACCAAACGGTGGAAGAAACCCTGCAAAAGCTTTCGAACCTCCCTGCGGATACGCTCGGGCAGGTGCTTGCCGCCGACCGCAGGGCGCGAAAAACGGCGCAATCGATCATGCAAACGTTCTGACGTGAAAGAGGATATGAAATGACGATATTCTTTGTTCTCCTGGCCATCCTGCTGCTCGGCCTTTTAATCGTGGCGCACGAGCTTGGGCATTTTCTCACCGCGCGCGCGCTTCAAATCGCGGTGAAGGAATTTTCTGTGGGCTTCGGCCCCAAGCTCAAACAATGGAAAAGCAAATCACGCGACACCGTGTATTCGCTGCGCGGCATTCCGCTTGGCGGGTACTGCGCGTTTTATGACGACGAAACCGACGAACTGACGAAGGACGACCCGCGCCGCTACGCCGCCGCCCCCGTATGGAAGCGGATGCTCGTAGTGGTGGCCGGTTCGGTGATGAACGTGCTGCTGGCGTTTGTGCTGGCGGTGGTTTTGCAGGCGGGCTTTGGCGCGGCGGCCGCGCAGCCTAAAATCGACGCCGTGGTGGCCGGTTCCCCCGCGGCAGAGGCGGGTATAACGGCCGGCGACGTGCTGCTCTACGCCGGAAACGCGGAGATCGCGCTGGGCGACGCGGCGGGCCTCTCCGCCGCGGTGGACGCGCTGGGGGAAGGCGAACCGCTGATCCTGACCGTAGTGCGCGGCGGCGAAGAGCTGACGCTGTCCGTGCTGCCGCAGTACAGTCCGGCCGAGGGCCGCAAGCTCATCGGCGTGAGTGTGATCGCCTATACGCGCCCCACCGTCGTGCAGGCCGTTAGCGGCGCGTGGGATAGCTGCGTGTATGCCTCCACGGCGATCGCACAGTCCCTCGGGCGGCTGATCTTTCACGGCGAAGGCGCGCAGGACGTATCGGGCCCCGTAGGCGTGGTGCAGATCATCGCCGAGCAAACGCAGGCGGGCGGCGCGTATATGTACTTAAGCCTTGCGGTGCTGATCAGCATCAACCTGGGGCTTTTAAACCTGCTTCCCATCCCGGGGCTGGACGGCAGCCGGTTTCTGTTCCTTTTGGCGGAGGCCGTCCGCCGCAAGCCCGTGAACCGGAAGTTGGAAAGCGCCATCCACATGGCGGGCTTTGCGCTGTTGTTCGGGCTGATGATCCTGTTCACGTTTCGCGATATCCGGCGGCTGTTCGGAGGTTAAGGCATGAAAGCGAAATGGAAGAAAAACTGCAACGTCCCAAACGCGCTCACGATGCTGCGGATGCTGATGATTCCTTTGTACATCGTGCTGTTTATAGAAGGGCATAAGTACTGGGCGCTTTTCACGTTCCTGTTCGCGGGGCTGACCGACGTGCTGGACGGAATGATCGCCAGAAAGTTCAACCAGATCACGGACTTCGGCAAGCTCATGGACCCGCTGGCCGACAAGCTGATCGGGCTCACGGCGCTTCTCAGCATGACGATCGGCACGGAGCAGATCCCCGCGGTGGCGCCGTGGGCGGTGGTGATCGTGATTCTTTCAAAGGAACTGCTGATGGTGCTGGGCGGCCTGGTGATGCTGAAACGGCGCATCGTGGTGTATTCCAAGCCCATCGGCAAGGCGGCGCAGGCGCTGCTCACGGCGGGGCTTACGGCGGTGTTTTTCCACGACGATCTTAAGGGGCTGTGGAGCTTTTCCGTGTCGCCGGACGTGCTGCTTTTGTATGCGGCGATGATCGTAACGCTGGCCGCGCTGGGATTTTACGCCATGAGCTGTGTAAAGCAATTGAGAGTTAAACAATAGAACGCAAGAATCGAGAGAACTATGGAACGCACAGCGGCTGCCGGTCAACGGGTTGGACATCTACTGGCCATCGGAACCATCATCGTCTGGGGCCTGACCTTCGTATCCTCGTCCATCATCCTCAAATACTTAAGCCCGCTGGAACTGCTGATCATCCGCATGATCATCGGCATCACCGCGCTGACGGCCATCCGGCCCAAAAGGCTGAAGATAAAAGAGCGCAGGCATGAGCTCTATTTCATCGGCGCGGGGTTCTTCGCGGTTACGCTGTACTTCCTTTTGGAAAACACGGCGCTCACCTACACGTCGTCGTCCAACTGCGCCGTGATCGTGTCCACCGCGCCGTTCTTCATCGCGATTTTCGCGAGCATTTTCCTCAAGGAAGAGAAGCTGACCCCCGTCTTTTTCATCGGCTTCGTGGTGGCGATCGCCGGGGTGAGCATGGTATCGTTCGCGGGGCAGCGGCTCAAGCTCAATCCGCTGGGCGACCTGCTGAGCCTGCTTACGGCAATCTCCTGGGGTATCGCGACGATGTTCATGCGCAAGATCGAAAAGCACAACTACCCCGTCATACTCGTTACGCGCCGATTGTTTATGTACGGCATTCTCTTTGCGCTGCCGATGCTGTTGTTCATGCCCTTCAAAGGCGAGCCGCGGGATTTGCTCAGGCCCGAGGTGCTGTTCAACATCGCCGGGATGCGCCTGCCCGTGGTGCTCACCTGCGCCAATCGATCCGTATCGGCCCCCCTCAATATCTGGAATGATCAGCAGGACTCCATCTCAAT
>JBDRTL010000165.1:0-4334 GCA_043824045.1 Bacillota bacterium | reverse complement strand
AAGCCGTGGGGGAGTATTTCGCTGAGCAGTGCCTGATCTTTTGAATCGTTGCCCCAGGCGACAATCACGCGGATATCGGGCGCAAACTCGTTAAGCACCTGGCGGCACGCGCCGCGGGGCCAGGGAGCTGTGTTTTCTGCGGCAATCGCGATGGCGGAGAACTCCCGCACGCCTTCGCTGACCGCGCTGAAAACGGCGGAGCGTTCGGCGCATATCGTCAGCCCGAAGGAGGCGTTTTCAATGTTGGTTCCTGTAAACACGCGCCCGTCTTCGCTGAGCACGCATGCGCCGACTTTAAACCGGCTGTAGGGGCTGTACGACCTGCGCATGGCTTCCTTCGCCAACGCGATCAGCTGCTCGTCGGCGGGGCGGGATGGCCTTACGCCGCCGCGGGTGATGCTCGCAAGCTCCAGCGCTTTTTCTTCCATGGTGCGCATCTCCTTTTTCTGGGCAGGGGTTTTGTGGTCGTACCCGAAACAATGAAAAATCCCGTGCGCCAGAAGATAGCAAAGCTCCCGGCTTTGGGTATGCGCGTAGGCTTCCGCCTGCGCGATGACGTGTTCACAGGAAATCAAAATCTCTCCGAGGATATAGGCGCGGTCGTCTCCCGAATACTCCCGTTTGATCAGGTGCGCTGCCCGGGACGCGGTCATGCCCTTTGGATAGTTGACCGTCGGGAAGGAGAGCACGTCGGTTGCGCGGTCGATTCCGCGCTCGGCACGGTTGATTTCACGAATCCCCGCGTCGTCCGTGATCGTCACGTAAACGCCGCAGGGGAGTGTCAACCCTTCGGCAACTGCGCAGCAATCCGCGACCAGCGCCGTGGAGGCCGTCGGCAGGTTACTGCTTTTTGTCCAAATCAGTTGCATCGCTTGGCGGGACCTCCGGCTTGGGTGCTGCGGCTTGCGCCGCTTTCTTTTTTGGCGGCGCCGGTTTAGGCGGACTGGATACGGCCTTGAAGGGGATTTCGGGTTCTTCCGGCTTTGGCGCGGTTCGCCTTGACCGCTTCACCGGCGGATCCGGATACTCGATGCGCTCGTGGAACACGCCGTTTAAAACCGTGACGAAGGCCTCGGAAATTTTATCGATATCCGACAACGTGATCGGCGCCTGGCTCAGCTGGCCGTCCTGAATTTTATTGCTGACGAGCTTTTCAATATTCGCGCGGATGGTTTTGGGCGTCGGATCCGTCATGGAGCGGACGGCGGCCTCCACGGTATCGGCGAGCATGATGATCGCGCTTTCCTTAGTGTGCGGGCGTCGGCCGTCGTAGCGGAAATCGTCGATATCCACCAGCTGATCGTCGGATTCCTCCATCGCTTTCTGGTAAAAGAAGATCACGGGCGTATCCCCGTGATGCTCCACGATGATATCCTGGATTTCAATCGGCAGCCGGTAGTTCTGCGCCAGCGCCAGCCCGTCGGTCGTGTGGGCAATCAAAATGGCCGAGGACACGAAGGGGTTGGTCATCTGGTGCGGGTCCTCGCCGAACTGGTTTTCCTTGAAATAGATCGGGCGCTTCATCTTGCCGATATCATGAAAATATGCGCCTACGCGGGCGAGCAGCGGATTGGCGCCGATGGCTTCGGCCGCTCTTTCGGCAAGGTTTGCGACGATGATGGAATGGTGATAGGTCCCCGGCGCCTCGAGCAGGAGCCTTCGCAGCAGCGGATGGTTCGGGTTGGATAGATCCAGCAGTTTACCCGGCGTCGCAAGCTGGAAGGAGGTTTCAAAAATTAAATCCAGCCCGATGCACAACAGCGACGCGACCACCGCGCCCGCGGCGCTCCAGAGCGCGTTGTTGAACCCGTCCGCAATCGACGTATTGGTCATAAAGCTGATGGACAGGATAACGATCATGTTGGATGCGGCCGCTACCGCGCCCGCGAACAGGATTTGCTGTCGGTTGGCCCTGTGCCTGATCAGGGAGATCACGATAAACCCGCTGATCAGGGCCGGCAGCACAATGTTGACCATTTCCGCGCTGAAGTTGGTGTCTCCGCCCAGAATGAAGGAACTTACGATGATCGCAAGGGAGATATTGGCGGCGATTCCGTACGCCATGCCCAGAAGACTGGTGATCATCATCGCGCCAAGCAATATGGGCGGCGCCGATACGTGAATCAGCTTCCCGCCGATACACGCGGCAAACGAGAGAATCAGCACCATCATGAAAATGGTCAGCTTCATCGGATTGACGAAGTACTCCCTGCCAAACAGCATCAGGATAATCACAAGCACCGCAATCGCAAGCAGGACGATCAGCGCGCCGCCGATGTAGGTGATGACGTCGAAGCTGTCGTCATCCAGAAGCCCCAGGCTGCGGAGCATTTCCAGCTGGTCTGTGGTCACACGCTCGCGGGCGATCACAATATTCTGCCCCTGCTTGTACACGATTGGGTCCACCGCGTCGCGCGCCTCCTGCCGCAGGGCTTCGGTCGCATCCTGATCGATGACCATGTTGGGCTGGATCACCTTGCGCAGAATCGGCGTGACAATATTTTGCAGCAGATCGATCCCGGTTTTATAGCCGATGATCTGCTGCAGGTACTGGATGGCCTCGTTGATATAGCCTTCGCGCACGGTGGTGTTCATGGTGTTTTCCACCGCGGCAGTAATATTGTCGTTGAGGCTTTGCATGTCCTCGTCCGAGGCCCGCAGCAGCGTATCCAGCTGATAGGAGGTGAATGTGATGGACGGCACAAGAGAAGAAGCATACTCCAGCTCCGCAGTGTTGAACACATACGAACGCTGGGTTTTCGCGTCACCCGGCGCATACAGCTCCAACGTGTTTTTGCCGTATTGCTGCACTGCGTTGATTTGAATCAGAATCGCCGAGAGGTTTTGCATCACGTCGGCGGTAACGCCCTCTTTGTGCAGGTAGGTGGGTTCCACCAGACGCGCGGCTTCTTCCCGCTGCCTCGCGGTGGCGGTTTGATCCACGACGTCCTTGGACGCCGTGATGGTTTTGTACGCGATATCGCCCACCTGCAGGTGATACCGCTCCGGCATGATGGCGATGGAAAACAAAACGATCAGCACCAGCGCGGCCGCCAGCAGGATATAGACGCACTTTGCGGCATTGGTTTGAAGCGAACCCCGCAGATTGTTCATCATTGATTTCGCAGAGCGCTTGCGCGACGCGGAGCTCCTTTTCTTAGGAGCCATGGTTTACATTCCTCCTCAGAAGGGCTTCCTCGTGCTTCTCGTAGGCCTTCACGATGGTCTGCACCATATCGTGCCGAACGACGTCGGAATTGGTGAGCTTCACCATACCGATTTCCGGGATATCCCGCAGCACCGACATCGCCTGCAGCATCCCCGATTGCTTGCCTGCGGGCAGGTCGGTCTGCGTTACATCGCCGGTCACCACCGTGTGCGATCCCGCGCCCATGCGCGTTAAAAACATCTTCATCTGTTCGGGGGTGGTGTTCTGCGCTTCATCCAGAATGATAAAGCTGTCCGAAAGCGTACGGCCGCGCATATAGGCAAGCGGCGCGATTTCCAGCACCCCGCGTTCCTGCAGCCGCTGGGATGAATCCGCGCCCATCATATCAAACAGCGCGTCAAACAGCGGGCGCAGATAAGGGTCCACCTTCTGGCTCAGGTCGCCGGGCAGGAAGCCGAGTTTTTCGCCCGCCTCCAGGGCGGGGCGCGTCAATACGAGGCGCTCCACCTGTTTGTTGCGAAGCGCGACGATGGCAAGCGCCATTGCAAGATAAGTTTTGCCCGTACCTGCGGGGCCGACTACGAATGTGAGCTCGTGCTCACGGATGGATTTCACATACTCATACTGCCCCAGCGTTTTGCAGCGTATGGGCCGCCCGCGATGGGTGATGGCGACGACTTCGAACGCGATTTCTTCGATTCGGTCCAGCTCGCCCCTTTTGACAAGCGCGAGGGCGTATCGCAGGGTGGTACGGTCTACCTGTGCATTCCGGCGCAACAAATCACTCAGCTTTTCAACCACCTGAGAAGCCATGCTGACATTTTCATCGGAGCCTGTGATTCGGAGGTCCGAGCCGCGAACGGACAGGGAAACGTCCAATTCGTTTTCAAAAAGCGGGATGTTCTGATCGTTTGTTCCAAACAGCGATAAGCACGAATCCATGCTTTCCAATGAAATGACAGCCTGTGTTCCTTGTGCCAAAAGCATTCCTCCGATCAAACGTTTATGTACGCTGTCATCATACGCCAATTCACCCGTTTGTCAATGCGTGCGGGGCGTTCCCGGTCGGCGGCGGCGTTTTCTCCGCCTGCTTTTCCTCGCCGGCGGCGATGCGGATATCGCCGCCCGTGAGGCGCATCAGCTCGTCGCGGGATACGTTCTTCTG
>JBDRTL010000164.1:0-2127 GCA_043824045.1 Bacillota bacterium | reverse complement strand
CTTGCGCTGTCGCTTGCCGCGCCTGCGGCAAATGCCGCGGGCAATATTGAATCGAGCCTGGGCTGCACCATGTATTACGAGGGCAATCCCGAATCGCCAAAGATTGCCATCACCGTGGACGATCTCTACGGCCTGGATCATCTGGAAAGCATCCTCGACCTC
The DNA here is from genome assembly GCA_043824045.1 of Bacillota bacterium. Classification (GTDB taxonomy): domain Bacteria; phylum Bacillota; class Clostridia; order Christensenellales; family Aristaeellaceae; genus CAXXOK01. Next base: position 1,965 of record JBDRTL010000164.1, on the reverse strand, counting down.
TGCCTGCAATACCATATCCATATGACCTTTTTCGTGCTCGGCGCCGTGATCAAAGAGGAGAACGCGGCGCTTTGGCAGCGCGTGATCGACGAGGGGCATGAGATCGGCAATCATACCTTCAGCCATTCCGACATCACGGGAATCTCGGCGGACAAGCTGGAGCGGCAGCTGGTCGGGACGCAGAACGCGCTCAATTCCGTGCTGCGCAAACCCTATCCCATGCGGCTTTTCCGCCCGCCCTACGGCAATATCAAACGTTCGAAATATTCAAGTTCCGTGGTGCTGGACGACCTCGGATATCGCTACGTGATCATGTGGAACGTGGATTCAAACGATGCGTCCACGGCGTATAAAAAAACGAAGAACGGGAGCATTCTGCTCTTTCATACCAACCGCAAGGACGTACGGTGCCTGACCAAGCTGATACCGCAGCTTTTGGAAAAAGGGTTTGAGCCGGTCACGGTGAGCGAACTTTTAGGGCTGCCCCCGATGGAGCTGAAAACGGGCGATGCGGACTGAACATACGCTTTCCCTGCAAACGGGGAAGCGAACGATCGAAATCCTCTTTGCGGGCACGCCCCTGCTCAGGGACGTTCTGCAGGAGCGGGGCGTCGCCTTTGCGCATCCGTGCGGCGGCCGGGGCGTATGCTTAAAGTGCGCCGTGGAAGCGCGGGGGAACGTATCCCCGCCGGATGCGATTGAACAGGCGAAAGGCGCGCGACTGTCCTGCCGGCTGCGGCTTTTGGGGGACTGCGAGGTGACGCTGCCGGAACAGCCGGAGCTTGCGAAGCAGACGATCATGAGCGATACCAGGGCCTCCGCGCTCCTGATGGCGGCGGACGTCGGCACGACGACGCTGGAAATCAGGCTCTTTGACGCGCAAACGGGCGCGCCGGTCGCCGGCGCGCTTTCGCTCAACCCGCAGGTCAGCTTTTCCGCCGACGTGATCGGCCGGATCACGGCCGCGCTGGAGGGCAAGGGGGAGGCCATGCGCGCGCAGCTTCTGGACGCGCTGCGGGAGATGATCCGGCCCTATCCGCCTGTCGAACGCGCGGTGATCACAGGAAACACGGTGATGCTCTATCTGCTCACCGGGCGAAGCCCGAAGGCGCTCGCCGCCGCGCCGTTTGCGGCGGACTGCCTGTTCGGGCATACGGAAACCGTTTTGGGCTTCCCCGCGTACCTGCCGCGCTGCACGGGCGCGTTCACGGGCGCGGACCTGACCTGCGCGCTGCTTTTTTCCGGCATGACGGAGCGGGCGGAAACCAGCCTGCTGTGCGATATCGGCACCAACGGCGAGATCGCGCTTTGGCATCAGGGGAAGCTTTCCGTCACCTCCACCGCCGTGGGGCCCGCCTTTGAGGGCGCGGGCATCTCCTGCGGCATGGGCGGCGTGCCGGGCGCGATCGATAAGGTGTGGGCCGCGCAAAACGCGCTCGATTTTCATGTGATCGGCGGCGGAAAGCCGCTTGGCGTCTGCGGTTCAGGGCTGATCGACGCCGTCGCCGCGATGCTCAGGCTTCGCATCATCGACGAATACGGAACCATGGACGGGCAAGCCGCGCGGATAGCCGGAGATATCGTCCTGACGCAGCGGGATATCCGGCAGGTGCAGCTGGCCAAGGCGGCCGTGGCCGCGGGCATCGAAACGCTGATGGACGCGGCGGGCGTATCGCAAATGGACGTGCAAACGCTTTTCATCGCGGGCAGGTTCGGAAGCCACCTGGACGCACGCAGCGCCGCCGCCATCGGGCTGTTCCCGCGTTCGCTCGCTCAAAAGGCGCAGGTGCTCGGCAACGCCGCGCTGGAGGGCGCATGCCAGTTGCTGCTCTATGACGCACTGCGCGATAAGGCGGATGGCATCGCCCGCGCCGCCGAAGCGGTGCAGTTGAGCGGCAATTCGCTGTTTGCCGAAAAATTTGTCTGGCATATGGATTTTCAGCAATGAACGCCGGCATGTGAATG
>JBDRTL010000163.1:0-2168 GCA_043824045.1 Bacillota bacterium | reverse complement strand
GAGCAGGGCCATATCGGCTTTGCCGCCATTCGCGGCGGCGACGTCGTGGGCGAGCATGACGTGATCTTTGCCGGCACGGGCGAGCGGGTCATCCTGCGCCATGTCGCCACCGACCGCGCGATTTTCGCGCGTGGCGCGCTGCGCGGCGCGGCGTTCCTAATAAAGCAGCCGCCGGGATTGTACACCCTGAAGGACGCTGTGGCAGACATGATGCGTTAATAAAACGGGATGAAGGCATTTGCCTTCATCCCGTTTTCATATCGTATATGCCTAGACTTCCATAATGATCGGCAGAATCATCGGATTGCGCTTGATCTTTTCAAAGATGTAGCGGTGCAGTTCGTCCTTGATGCGGTTCTTCATGGCCTGCCATTCGCTGCCGTCAAGGCTTTCGTAACTGGCGAGGATAAAGCGCGTCAACTCGCGGCTGTTTTCGATGATATCCTCGCTCTCACGTACATATACGAAACCGCGGCTGACGATATCCGGACCGCTGACGAGCTTGCCGTTGTCGCGGTCGATTGCCATGACCACGATGATCAGGCCGTCTTCGCTCAAATGCTTGCGGTCGCGCAGCACCACATTGCCGACGTCGCCGATGCCCAGGCCGTCCACCAGCACGCCGCCGGTGGGCACGATGCCGGTAATCGCCAGGCTATCCTGACTCATTTCGATAATCTGCCCGCGTTCCGGAATCACGATGTTCTGGCTGGGTGTGCCGAGCGCTTCGGCAAGCTCGGCATGCTGCCACAGCTTGCTGTACTCGCCGTGTACGGGGACAAAATACTTGGGTTTAAGCAGCACATGCAACAGCTTCAGTTCTTCCTGGCAGGCGTGGCCGGACACGTGCACTTCCGCAATCTGCCCATAAATCACATTAGCGCCGCAGCGGTACAGCTGGTTGATCACGCGCGCGATGGGCTTCTCGTTGCCGGGGATGGGGCTTGCGGAGATGATGACCATATCCGTGGGCTTGATCTGGAGCTTGCGGTGCTCGCCGTAGGCCATCCGCGTCAGGCCGGCCATCGCCTCGCCCTGGCTGCCGGTGGTGACGATCAGGATTTCCTCGTCGGCGTAATTGTTTAGATCGTCTATATCAACCAGGTTTTCTTCGGGGATCGTCAGTTCGTTGATCGACATTGCGACCCGCGAAACGTTCACCATGCTGCGGCCGACGAAGCACACTTTGCGCCCAAACAGCGCCGCACTGTCCACCACCATCTGCACGCGGTGGATATTGCTGGCGAACATTGCCACGAACACGCGGCCTTTGGCCTGCTGGAACTGGTCGATAAAGGTCTGGTTGATGCGGGATTCGCTCATCGTATACCCTTTGCGTTCTACGTTGGTCGAATCGCACATGAACGCTAAAACGCCCTGCTGGCCAAGCGCCGCAAAGGTTGCCAAGTCGGTCACATCGCCCGCGATGGGCGTATAGTCGATCTTAAAGTCGCCGCTGAACACCACCGTGCCCGCGGGACAGGTGATGGCAAGGGCGATCGCGTCGGCGATGGAGTGGTTCACATGGATGAACTTCACCGAAAAGCAGCCGGCTTCCACCACGTCGCGAGGCTTGATGACGTTCAGCTGTATGCCGGAAACACGGTGTTCCTTTAATTTCAGGTCGATCAGCGCGAGGGTCAGCTTCGTGCCGTACAGGGGAACGGGTACCTGCCGCAGCACATACGGCGTCGCGCCGATATGGTCTTCATGCCCGTGCGTGATGAACATACCACGGAGTTTATCTTTATTTTTAACCAGGTACGTGACGTCGGGAATCACCAGATCCACACCCAGCATATCCGCTTCTGGAAAGATGGAACCGCAGTCCACAACGATCATATCATCACCGTACTCAACGACGGTGATGTTCTTTCCAAATTCATCTACACCCCCCAGTGGGATGATTCTCAGCTTCGCTTTTTCAGCATCCGCCATAGAAATTGACCTCCTTAGCCATGCGCTGATTCGCAACCGAAAAAAACCAGATACCTTTACACATCGTTCATGCGTTCATTACAGCGCAAGAATACTCCGTATGTTAATGTTGAATGGCACACCGTGTTTAAGCGCCATTTCTATAAACAGCCCATTTTCATGCGGCTTGATATACGATTCTGGGCAACGGTTCGCATCTATATTAACAGAGGCATTATATCATAAGATTT
>JBDRTL010000162.1:0-7634 GCA_043824045.1 Bacillota bacterium | reverse complement strand
CGCGCACGACAGGCATTTTGCCGTGGAGGTCCGGATCGGGGTAAAGCCGATGGCGCGGGGCGAGGGCGGATCGAAAAAGGCCGCAGAGCAGGCCGCCGCGCGAATTGCGCTGGGGAAGGCAGGAAAACCGTGAAAACTATGACAGAAACGGATGCGACGAATGAATGAGGCTTAGCAAACTGGAAATCTACGGATTCAAGTCTTTTGCCAAGCGCACGCAGATCGTCTTTCCGGAAAACGTGACGGGAATCGTGGGCCCCAACGGCTGCGGAAAGAGTAACATTGCCGACGCCGTGCGCTGGGTGCTGGGCGAACAGAGCGCCAAGCAGCTGCGCGGCAACCAGATGACCGACGTGATCTTCAACGGCACGCAGCAGCGCAAGCCCATGAACTACTGCGAGGTCGCCCTGACGTTTGACAATTCCGATGGCGAACTGCCCACCGAATATACCGAGGTCGGCATCACGCGCCGGGTGTTCCGCAGCGGCGAGAGCGAGTACATTTTAAACGGCAGCACCTGCCGCCTCAAAGATATCGTCGACCTGTTCCGCGATACGGGGCTTGGCCGCGAAGGCTATTCCATCGTCGGGCAGGGGCGCATGGACGAGATTTTGTCCAACAAAAGCGAAGACCGCCGCGCCGTGTTTGAGGAAGCGGCGGGCATCAGCCGCTACCGCGCCCGCAAGGAGGAAGCCGAGCGCAGGCTATCCCGCAGCGACGAAAACCTGAACCGTGTGCGGGACCTGCTGGAAGAGCTGCAGGGAATGCTCGGGCCGATGGCCGGGCAGGCCGAAGTCGCCAAGGAGTTTCTCGCCCTGTCCGAGACTTTGCGGGAGCTGGACGTGTCGCTGTATCTGATCCGGTTTGACCGCATGAAAAAGCGCACGGCCTCCGCAGAGGACGCGCTCAACGCCGTCGCCGGGGAAATCGCCGCGGCGAACGAACAACTGCAAACGCTGGGCGCGCAGCGCGAGACGCAGGATGTTGGGCTGGAACAGCTGCAGGAGGCGCTGTCTCAAGCGCATCAGGCGCTGCTTTTGAAAAAAGACGAACTGCATCAGGCGCAGGAGCGGCGGCAGTCGGCGGCGGGGTGCGCGCAAGCGGCGCGGGAGGCCGAGGAACGGCTTACGGCCGAGCACGCCGCGGTGGAAGCGCGCATGCAGATGATCGAGGCAACCGCCGGCGAATCGAAAACCGGCGCCGCCGAGGGCGAGCGCCTGCGCGCCGAGGCGGAGGCCGCTCTATCAGAGCGCAAAGCCGAGCACGAAAAAACCGCGCAGGCCGCGCAGGCGCTGGAAGAAGAGCTCTCCCTGCACAAGACGGAGATCATCGAAACGATGAACCGCCTGCAGGAGCAAAAAACCGCGCACACGCGGCAGGCCACCATGCTTTCGCAGATGGAGCTGCGCAAGACAGAGCTGGAAGGCGCGCTGGCCGCCGACGTGGAAAAGGAGGCCGCGTTCCAAAGCGCGCTCATTTCGGCGCAGCGAAACCTGGCGCATGAGAAGGAATCGCTGTCCGCGCGCGAGGAGCAGCTCGGCGCGCTTAACCTGGATGTGAAACGGCACAAGGCGGAGGCCGAGGACCGCAGGGCCGCCGCGTCGGCGCTTTCGGAGGAAGCCCGCGCGCTGGAAATGCGCATCGATACGCTTCAGGAGCTTGCCGAGGGCTACGAGGGCTACCAGACGGCCGTGAAAGAGGCGCTGAACTACGCCAAAGAGCGGGTCATGCGCGGCGTGCACGACGTGGTCGCCAAGCTCATCGACGTGCCCACGGCCTGCGAAACGGCGCTGGACATGGCGCTGGGCGCGGCGACGCAGAACATCGTTACCGATACGGAGCAGACCGCTAAAACGCTCATCGAATTTTTACGGCAAAACCGCCTCGGGCGCGCCACCTTCCTGCCGATCGCGGCGATGAAGGGCCGGACGCTCGAGCCGGACGAACGCAGGGTGCTTTCGATGCGGGGCTGCATCGGCGTGGCGAGCGAGCTGTGCGGGTATCAGGAACAGTACCGCGGCGTGATGGAAGCGCTGCTGGGGCGCACGGTGATCGCCGAAGACCTGAACTGCGGCGTGGAAATCATGCGCGCGGGCGGCCACCAGTTCCGGCTGGTGACGCTGGAAGGCGACGTGATGCACGCGGGCGGCAGCATGACCGGCGGCAGCGCGCACCAGCGGTCGCAGAACCTCCTGGGCCGCGACCGCATTATCCGCGAACTGAAGCAGGAGCTTGCGGGCAAAAGCGGCGCGCTGGAGGCCGCGATGGCCGCGATCGGAACGCTGGCAAAGCGGCAGGAAGAAGCGCTCAAACAGCTGGAAGCCGCGCGCTACGAACTGCAGCAGCAGGAGATCGCCGTCGTGCGCGACACCGAGCGGCAGGCGTCCGCCAAAGCGGAGCTGGACGCGCATCTATCCCGGCTTTCCGCCGTGCGGGAGGCGGTGGAGCAGCTGACCGGGGATATCGGCGAACTGAAAGCCGACCTCGCCCGCACCGCCGAACAGACCGCGGCGGGCGCGCCCGATCCCGAAGCGATGGCGCAAAAGACCAACCGGCTTTCGGCGGAGCTGAACACCGCGCGCCGCGAGCGCGAGCGCACGCAGGAAACGCTCACCGCCTCGATGCTCTCCCTCCAGCAGGCCGAGCACCAGTGCGACCGTATCCGGCGGGATTTCGGGCGGCTGGACGCGGAGCGGCAAACGTGCCTGCGGGAATTGGATGTGCTCGCCTTGAAGATGGAACAGGCGCAGTCGGCCATCAAAGCCGCGGCCGCGGAGTTGGCGACGAACGACGAAAAGATCGAAACCGCGCAATCGGCGGTGAAGGCCGCCGAAGAAGGCGTTTCCGCCGCCGAGGGCGGGCGAGCGGCCGCGCAGAAAGCGCTCAGGGAACTGCAAACCGAGATCGAAAGCGTGCGCCTGCAGCTGGAAAAAGCGGTGGAGCGCGAGCACCGGCACGAGATGAGCATGGAGCGCGCCAAGGCGGAACTTGAGCAGCTCGACCAGCGGCTGTGGGATACCTACGGGCTCAGCTATGCAGGGGCGCAGGCCGCGTACGACGAATACCTTCTTGTGAAGCCCGGCGCGGACGAGGCCTTTGATGAGAAGGCCGCGGCCGCGCAGGCGCAGGACATCCGCGAGCGCATCAAGGCGATGGGCACGGTGAACGTGGGCGCGATCGAGGAATACGCCCAGTTAAGCGAGCGCATCACCGAGCAGACCGTGCAGCAGCACGATATTTTGAAGGCCAAGCAGGATTTGGAAAACCTGATCGTGAGCCTGGAGAGGGAAATGCGCAAGGTGTTCGTGGAGCAGTTCCAGATGCTGCAGGAGTTCTTCGCCGAAACCTTCAAGCGGCTGTTTGGCGGCGGGCACGCGGAACTCAAGCTGGGCGACGCAGGCGACCCGCTCAATTGCGACGTGGAAGTGATCGTGCAGCCGCCCGGCAAAAAACGGCAGATTTTAAGCCTGTTCTCCAGCGGAGAACGCGCCCTGACCGCCATCGCGCTCCTGTTTGCGATGCTCAAGCTCCGGCCGTCCCCGTTCTGCATTCTGGACGAGGCCGAGGCCGCGCTGGACGAGGCGAACGTCGGCAGCTTCGGCGATTATCTGCGCGAGATGGCCGTCGGCACGCAGTTTGTGGCGATTACCCACCGCAAGGGCACGATGGAACGGTGCGATTCGCTGTTCGGCGTAGCGATGGAAGAGCGAGGCGTGAGCGATCTGGTCAGCGTGAATTTGAAAGAGTATCAGTAGGGGTGCACATGGCAAGCGGATTGTTTGAAAAGCTGAGGGACGGGCTGTCCAAAAGCCGCCGGAACATGAACGCCGTTATGGGCGGGCAGGAGGCTGCGGACGAGGAATTTCTGGACGGCCTGCTCGACGCGCTGATTTTATCGGACATGGGCGCGGCGTGCGCGGGGGACGCCATCGCGCGGCTTAAGGCGCGCGCGCGCGCGGAGGGCGTGAAGGACGTCAGCGGACACCGGCGGATTTTGCGGGAGATTCTCGTGGCCATGCTCGACGCGCCTAAAGAGCCGCTGCGCTGGCCGATGGTGATGCTCGTCGTCGGCGTGAACGGCGTGGGCAAGACTACGACCATCGGCAAGCTGGCGCTGCGGTTTCAGGCGCTGGGGCGCACGATCATGCTGTGCGCTGCGGACACGTTTCGCGCCGCGGCTTCCGAGCAGCTTTCGATCTGGGCGCAGCGCGCCAAAGTGCCGCTGATCAGGCACAAGGAAGGCGCCGATCCCGCGGGCGTGGTGTTCGACGCCGTGCGCTCCGCCAGGGCAAACGGCACGCACCTTTTGATCGTGGATACCGCCGGGCGGCTGCACAACAAGAAGAACCTGATGGACGAGATGGAAAAGATGCGCCGCGTGATCGACCGCGAGTTCCCCGAAGCGGCGGTGCGCTGCCTTCTGGTGGTGGACGCGACCACCGGCCAGAACGGGCTGCAGCAGGCCAAGGCGTTTTTTGAAGTCGCGGGCGTAAACGGCGTCGCGCTCACCAAGCTCGACGGCACGGCCAAGGGCGGGGTGATCTTCCCCATCGTGCGCGAGCTGAATGTTCCCGTGCTCTACGTGGGCGTGGGCGAAGGCATCGACGATCTGCAGGCCTTCGACGCCGGGGACTATGTCAACGCACTGTTCGACTAGGAGGATAGGATGTTTTTAACCAGCTATATTTTCAAATCAAAGGCTGTGCGCGCCCTGAAGGGCAACTGGCAGACGGCGCTGATCGTCAGCTTTATCGCGGGGCTGCCCGCCACGCTCAACGCGCTTTTGCGCTCCACGCAGCTGCCGGAGATCTCCGCCGTGTTTTCCTACGAAGAGCTGCTTGCCGCAAGCAGGCAGATCCCGCTGGGCAGCATCTGGCTGATGGCGGCGGCCGGCATCTTCACGTTTCTCGTCACGCCGGTGCTGAGCGTGGGCTGCTATAACTACCTTATTCAGCGTATCCAGGGGCAGGAGCTCGGCGTCGCGGGCGTTGTGTCCCGGCGGCAGATTTTTCTGCGCGCGCTGTGGCTGTACGTCGTCATGTATGTAAAAGTCCTGCTGTGGTCGCTTCTGTTCGTCATCCCCGGCATCATCGCGGCGCTGCGCTACGCCCTGGCGCCGTATTTCCTGGCCGAAAACCCGGAGCTTTCGGCAAACGAGGCGATTGAAAAGAGCAAGGCCGTGATGGCGGACAAGAAAATGAGCCTCGCGGTGCTGCTGCTCTCGTTTATCGGCTGGGCGCTGATGGCGCTGGCCGTACAGGTGCTCATGCTTTCGTTCAGCGTCATCCTCGCGATGGTCGCCTACCAGTTTGTGGAACTGTTCCGGGTCACGTATATGAACGCGTCCGTTTCGGCGTTCTATCTGGCGGCGTCGCGCACCGAGGGCATCGCCAAGGCGCAGAAAGAGGCCGACGCGTTCGTGAAGGAATTGCAGCACCGCGCGCCCGACGATACCTCCCCGGGGGAGGACGACGAGGACAAGGAATAATGCCGTCCCTGAAAACCTACGCTTCCGATCTGCCCTACAGCTACGCGGCGGGCGTATACCCCAGCCTGACGCTTTTGGAGAAAGCGCCGGAGCGCGCCGTGCGGCTTCTGCTTTCGGACAGGGCGACCGGCGAGGGCGTGGAAAAGCTCCGCAAGCTCTGCGCCGCCCACGGCGTGCGCGAGGAGATCGCGCCCAAGGCGCTTGCCCGTATTTTAGGCAAGGAAAACGTGTATGCCGCCGTGGCCTTTCTAAAGCGGACGGCGCCGCTTGATAAGGCCCGCCCACATATCGTGCTCCACCATCCGATGGACGAAGGCAACCTGGGCGCCATCCAGCGCACGATGCTGGGGTTTGGGCTTTACGATCTGGCCGTTATCCGCCCCGCCGCCGATCCGTTCGACCCGAAGGTGGCGCGCGCGGCGATGGGCGCGCTGTTTTCCTTAAACATCCGGCAGTACGACGATTTTACGGACTACCGCGCGGAGTTTCCCGCGCACGCGCTCTATCCTTTCATGCTGAACGGCGCGCTGAAGCTCGAACAGGCGGCGGCGGAGGCGAAAAAGCCGTATGCGCTGATTTTCGGCAACGAGGGCGCGGGGCTGCCGCCGGAGTTTCAGGGTTTCGGGCAGGTGGTGAAGATTCCCCAGAGTTCGGAGATCGATTCGTTCAACCTCGCGGTATCGGTGGCGATCGCCGTATACGCGTTTACCAGGTAACAGGTCCCGGCTGCCGCCCCGTGCGGGCGGCGCGCAGGAGGATTGAAAATGGAACATCAGGCAATTTACGATCAGGTTCGCCGCTGCGTGGAACATCTGCACAAGCAGGCGAAGCTGCGGGCGGGCGCCGTGGTGGTGCTGGGCTGCTCCTCCAGCGAGGTGTGCGGGCAGGCGATCGGCAAGGGCCGAAACCCCGAGATCGGCAAGGTGCTGGCGGGCGCGTTTCTGGACGCCTGTTCGAGCCTCGGGCTGGAGGGCGCGGTGCAGTGCTGCGAACATTTAAACCGCGCGCTGGTGATGGAGCGGGAAACGCTTGTGCGGCTCGGCCTCACGCAGGTGAACGCGCGCCCTGTGCCGCAGGCCGGCGGCTCCACCGCCGCCGCAGCCTATGACCGCTTCCAAAATCCCGTGCTGGCGCAGTCCGTCCAGGCCGACGCCGCCATCGATATCGGCGACACTCTGGTGGGCATGCACATCCGCCCCGTGGCCGTGCCACTTCGAATCGACAGCCCCGCCGTCGGCGATGCCCGCGTGGTGATGGCCTACGCCCGCCTGCCCCTGATCGGCGGGGAGCGGGCCGAGTATCCTTGATGAACGATACAAAACATACGGGAAAGAAAGGCGCCTTTATATAGGAGTGTCCTTGAACAATTAATTAAAGAAAGCGCCTTGATATTTTAATTAAACTGTTTTACAATGGAATATGTAACACGGAGTTTAATTATTGGGGGGAGTGGCATGGAGAATCGTGCAGGAGCGTTCGTCTCTCAAAGCCAGGGATACAAAACATTTATTCCGAAAAAGCTGCCGCCGCAGCCCCCGTTTCAATATAGCGACGAAATGCAAAAACTGCTGTCTGCTGCTGACCGCAGAATTGGCAGGCTAGACGGCGTTGCGCACACATTACCCAACCCGGCATTGTTCGTCGCAATGTACGTGAAGAAGGAAGCGTTGCTGAGTTCCCAAATAGAAGGCACACAAGCGTCTTTTATTGATGTTCTCAATGCGGACGAAGAGCCATCTAATGAAAACGTTGAAGAAGTAGTGAATTATATCGCGGCAATGAACCATGGCCTGAACCGACTCAAGGAATTTCCGATAAGTTTGCGGTTGATTCGTGAAATTCACGGGAAATTATTGCAACATGGAAGAGGAAGCCGCAGAATGCCGGGAGAATTCCGCACATCTCAGAATTGGATTGGCGCAGCGGGATCGACGCTGAATACGGCAGCGTTTGTTCCGCCGTCTGTACCGGACATGATGCGTGCATTAGGTGAATTAGAATTATTCATGCATGCGGATGATACGATTCCGCCGCTTGTTAAAATCGGTTTGATCCATGCGCAGTTTGAAACTATTCATCCGTTTTTAGACGGGAACGGTAGAATGGGACGGCTATTGATTACGTTCTGGTTGTGCCAGCAAGAGAT
>JBDRTL010000161.1:0-2143 GCA_043824045.1 Bacillota bacterium | reverse complement strand
GTAACGTAAGGCCGCAGAAGAAAACGGGGCTTTATCAACAAGCTGGATTAATTCTCTGTGAAATAATCCTTCAAATCCGAGAACAGCAGCTTGCCCAGGCGCGTAATGCCGCCGAACAGGTGCTTTTGCATCAGCGGGCGGATGGCGGCAACGTCGCCGCGCTCCAGCGCCGCGAGGATGGCCTCGTGCTCATCCACGATCTGGGTGAAGTTCTTGATCTCCACGATGTCCAGCATCCGGAAGCGCGTATAATGGCAGTTGGAATTGCGGATGGTATCCCACAGGTATTCCTTGCGGGTCGCGTTGAACCACGTCTCGTGGAGCTTTGAGTCCAGCTCGTAAAACTCTCGTGCGGTGAAGTTGTCGCTGTGGATCAGCTGGATCATGGAGCTGTGAATGTGGCGCAGGCGCTCCAGCTCCAGAACGTTGGGTATGCGGATGAAATCTTCCAGCACAAAGGTTTCCACCGCGATGCGCTGGTAGATGATCTGGTTGATGATGTTGAAGTTCATGCGAGTGACCTGCGTGCGCTTGTACGGCGTGATCGACACCAAATCGCACAGGCGAAGCTCCTGCAGTACCGAGCGGATGGGCGAACGCGAGACGCCGAAGCGCTCGCACAGTTCGTTTTCGGACAGGGATTCGCCGGGCGCGATTTTTAAGGAGAGAATTTCCTCTTCCAAAATGCGGAAGATTTCCCGGCTTGAATATCGATCGGGCATTGCAGGTAGCTCCTTCGTCTTATAGAGTGACAACTTTTTCACATTGTATCATGCACCGGAGCAAACGTCAACTGTCTGTATACGAAATCACGTGTCAATCGTACAAGTATTATATACATCCGTAATATCGAAGATAAAAACAACACGATACAAGGGAACATACTTGTATGCAGTATGGTGCAGATTTTGTACGGATTCTGGAAATCAATGATAAATACCGGATTGTTCTTTTAGCCGGAGATGTGATACACTATAGCGGAAAAGATTACGGAATGGGCAACAAATGAATCGCTCCCATGCGGGAGAATCGAACGGAGCAGAATACCCGCCATGAAGAAACCTGTTTTAATCATCCTGCTGGTTGTCCTGCTGCTTTGCGTTTCGCCTCCGGCTGCCTCGGCGGCAGACGCCACTGGCGTGTGGGTGAACAATGTACAGCTGACCGCGGCCTCGCCCTATTGGAAAAACGGAAACGCGCCGGCATCCGCAAGCGATTGGAATGCATATTTCAATGCCGCAAGCGCTACGCTGACGCTGCAAAACGCGCAGATCGACACGCTGTCGAGCACGGCGGTCAACAGCTCGAACAGAGCGTTGGTTTACGCGAACGGAGACCTTACCCTGGAACTTTCCGGTACGAATACGCTGCAATATGCGGCCACCTCCACGGTTACGGTCAACGGTGTGTATGCGGCCGGTTCTTTAGCGGTTCAGGGAAGCGGGAGCGCCGGAATTGCCATCAACCTGGGAGCGGCGACGATCGACACCCGCGGCATCTATGCTGCGGGCAATATAGAATGCCGCGGCGGAACGCTGGATATCAGGATTACGACCGGATCTACTGCGCAAGGGCTGATGTCTACAAATAATACTTTATATTCCGGCGGGCAGGCCGCGATACAAGTGAAAGGCAGAAGCGGCCGTATCGTGAACTGCCCCGGCGGGGAATTCCGCATGACGGGCGGCACGATCGACGCAACGGCGGAATCAACGGGAGCCAACGCGCTGGGGCTGCTGGGTCTGAATGTTTCGCTGGAGGGCGGAGAAGGCAGCTTTCGGGCATACGGAGTCAACCTGTGCTACGGCTTGGATTATTTGAGCAGCAACATTTCGATATCGGGCGGGCGGTTTGTGTTTTCGGGCGATACGTCGGCGATTTATTGCGGGATGTATGGATCAAAGCCTCCTGTCAATACGGCGGGCGTTTATATCTATGTGTCGGAAAGCGCCGACGGAAGCGGCCTTCGTTCCTGGACCTCCTCTGCGGATGGCGATCTTGTGTCCGATTCGGGCTTCACGTCTCCCTTTCGATACGTTTTGTTCACCGCGGTTCCCATCGGCGCCGCTCAACCGCAGACGGGTGACGGCCGGTTGCCTTGGCTATGGTCGGGAATCGCCCTGTGCGCGCTGCTTTTCGCGGC
>JBDRTL010000160.1:0-3729 GCA_043824045.1 Bacillota bacterium | reverse complement strand
CCGAGATCAAGATGCCGGACGGCGCCTTTACCGCGGACTTCCGCTACCAAAGCCATGCGGTGTTTGACGGTTGCGTTCCCATGGATACGCTGCCGGCCGCCGAGGGGGAGCACGCGCAGACGCTCGTGATCACGATGCTGGACGAGAGCAGCAGCGTATTTCTGGATTTGTACTACACCGTGTTTACGGACGCGGACGTGATCACGCGCCGCGCCGTGCTGCGCAACGAAAACGAAAAGCCGCTGACCGTCCGCAGGCTGCTGAGCTTCATGCTGGATATGCCAAACGACAATTTCCACATGGTGACGTTCGACGGCACGTGGATCGCCGAGGCGCGCAAGCACACCCGCCCCGTAACCTGCGGGCTGACCGTGAACTCCTCCACAACCGGCGACAGCAGCAACCGGCACAATCCGGGTTTCCTGCTTGTTTCAGCCGACGCGCGGGAGAACACGGGCGACGTGTACGGCTTTAATCTCCTCTACTCGGGCAACCACTACGGCGCGGCGGAGCTCACCACGCAGGAGCTCGTGCGCGTGAACCTTGGCATCAGCCCGCACTGCTTTGATTGGGAACTCAAACAGGGCGAACGCTTTGAAACGCCCGAGGCGGTAATGAGCTTTTCAAGCTCCGGCTTCAACGGGCTGTCGCGGCATTTTCATGAATTTGTGAACCGGCACGTGGTGCGCGGCGACTGGAAGGGGAAGGAGCGCCCGGTCGTTCTCAACAGCTGGGAAGCCTGCTATTTCCACTTTAACCGAAGCCGACTTTTGCGGCTGGCGCGCGGCGCGAAAAAGCTGGGCGTGGAGCTGTTCGTGCTGGACGACGGGTGGTTTGGCAAACGGGACGACGATACCAGAAGCCTTGGCGATTATACCGTCAACAAACGCAAACTGCCCAACGGCCTTGCGGATCTGGCGGAGCGCATCCACCGGATGGGGCTTCAGTTCGGGCTGTGGTTTGAGCCGGAGATGATCAACCCCGACAGCGACCTGTACCGCGCGCATCCCGAATACGCCGTGCAGATTCCCGGCCGCGCGCCCGCGCTGGGGCGCAACCAGCTGGTGCTCGACCTCTGCAATCCCGCCGTGCGTGATTACATCGTTTCGCATGTGACCGGTATTCTGGACACCTGCAAGGTGGACTACGTGAAGTGGGACTACAACCGGCACATGACCGACTGCTATTCGCCCTGTCTGCAAAACCAGGGCGAGTTTTTCCACCGCTATATGATCGGGCTGTACGACGTGCTTACGCGCGTTTTCCGCCCGCGCCCGCATATATTGCTCGAAAGCTGCTCCAGCGGCGGCAACCGTTTCGATCTGGGGATGCTGTGCTTTTCGCCGCAGATCTGGGCATCGGACGATACCGATCCCATCGAGCGGCTGCAGATTCAGGGCGGGCTATCCTATCTGTACCCGCTGTCGGCGATGGGCGCGCATGTGTCCGCCGTGCCCCACTACCAAACGCTGCGTAAAACGCCGCTCCCCACCCGCTTCAACGTGGCGGCCTTCGGCTGCCTGGGGTACGAGCTGGACGTAAACAAGCTGTCCTACGCGGAGCGCAGGGAGGTGAAGCGGCAGATCGCCTTCTATCAACAGCACCGCAGAGCGCTGCAATACGGCGCCTTTTATCGTGGGGACGCGGACCGGGTGCGGCAGACGGCCTGGCATTGCGTGGACGAGCGGCAGACCGGCGGGATCGGCGGGTTTTTCCAGACGATGTCCGATCCAAGCGCGCAATTTGACCGGCTGAAGCTCTGCGGCCTGAACGATCACCGCGTTTACCGCGTGGAAACCGTGCCGCAGAGCGTGTTTATCAGCAGGTTTGGCAGCCTCGTCTCGCATGCGCTTCCGGTTGGGCTGCACCCGGACGGCTGGCTGTTTCAAAAGCTCAACCGGCTGTATACCCTCAAAGACAACGTGGAAACCTACCGCGGCAGCGGGCGGATGCTTTCGCGCGGCATTCAGCTGAACAACCAGTTTACGGGGACGGGATATAGCAAAAAGCTCCGGCTGCTGGGGGATTTCGGGTCGAACCTGTACACGATGCAAGCGGAGGAGGAAACGACGGCATGAAACACAACGTAGATCGCAGAAACCGGTTTTTCTTCGGGCTGGGCACCATCGGACGGGACATGTTCTATACGATGGTCAGCATGTACATCATGGTCTATATCACGGAGGTGCGCATCGTATCCGACGCCGCCCTTGCCGTGATGACCGTGCTTTTATTGATTTTGCGCACGTTCGACGCGTTCAACGACCCGCTGATGGGGCTGATCGTGGACAACACAAAATCCCGCTTTGGCAAGTTCAAGCCGTGGATTTTGATCGGCGCGCTGATCGGCGGCGCGGGCATGGTGCTGATGTTTACGGACTTCGGGCTGACCGGCACGCTGTACGCGGTGACGTTCGGCGTGTTTTACGTGATCTGGGACGTGTTTTACGGCCTGAACGATATCGCATACTGGTCGATGATGCCGTCGCTGTCCACTGATCAGCGGCAGCGGGAGAAGATCGGATCGTTTGCGCGCATCTGCGCCAATATCGGCATGTTTTCCGTGGTGGTCGGCATCATCCCGCTGACCAACATGATTTCGGACGCCGTGGGTGACCCGAAGGAAGCCTGGTTTTTGTTTGCGCTGATGATCGCTATATTGCTGGTCGGTTTTCAGCTGTTCACGCTGCTTGGCGTGAAGGAGCGCAGGGGATATTTCCGGCAGGAAGAAAAGACGTCGATCAGAGAGATGTTCCGCGTGCTCATCAAAAACGACCAGCTGATGTGGGTGGCCGTGTCCATGTCGCTGTTCATGATCGGCTACTCCACCACGACGTCGTTTGGCGTATACTTCTTCAAATACGCGTACGGCGACGAAAACATGTACGCGATCTTCGCGCTGGTGCTGGGGGTGTCGCAGCTCATAGCGCTGGGCGTGTTCACGGCGGTGCGCAAGCTGGTTTCGCGCCGGAAGCTCTACTCGGGCGCTACGCTGCTCGTCGTGATCGGGTACCTGCTGTTCTTCCTCGCGCCGATGGATATGGCCTGGATCGGCCCGGCCGGCGTGTTGATTTTCCTGGGGCAGGCGTTTATCGAAATGCTGATGTTGATGTTCCTGGCCGATTCCATCGAATACGGGCAGTGGAAGCTCGGCAGGCGCAACGAGAGCATTACGTTCTCCGTGCAGCCGTTCATCAACAAAATCGGCGGCGCGATCGCAAGCGGGGTTGTGGGGCTCACGCTGATCATCTCGGGCATCAACGCCGCGCAAACCGCGGAGCAGGTGACCGCGCAGGGGCTTTTTACACTGAAAATCGCGATGCTCATCCTGCCGCTGATCGCGATCCTGCTTGGGTATATCGTGTATATGAAGAAGTTCAAAATCGACGAAGTTGTCTACGGTGAAATCCTCATCGCCCTGCGCAGCCGGGGTGATATCAGGAACGACGCGGAGTGACAAAAGGCGTCAGGGATTTCATCCCTGAAACCCTGATCAGGGGCAATGCCCCTGAACCCTACAAAGTGGTCGTGCATTGCGCGACCACTTTATTAGGTCAAGGGCAAAGCCCTTGTCGGGGTTATCGGCAACGAAAGCAAGCGGGTGCTCTGTGGGCACAGCCGTGTATCGGCTAGCGAACTGGAGTTGGGAGGTTTTATGGAGCACATGAACGGAAGTGATATGTGCGACTATAAAACCGAGTGAAAATCCCTTATAGAAATCCTTGCAGA
>JBDRTL010000159.1:0-2386 GCA_043824045.1 Bacillota bacterium | reverse complement strand
CGGCGTAACACATGATGACACAAGCGGCAGAAGGCCGTACGTTCTGCCGCTCAGACCGGTGACAAACCATGTTTGGCAATGGTCTGACAGCTTGTTCAGAAAGTTTCGGATGCTAGAAGCCAAGCGAGGCAATGGCAACCGAAACGAGTGTGCACCCTGTGGGTGCTTGCGCGAAGCGCAAATGAGTTGAGGTTGAGACGTTTTACAGAGCAACACGAGCTTATGCGAGTGTGGCGACAATAAAACGGACGGATTGAGCTTACTCCCCTGTAAGTGATGCCGTTGCCGATGCGCAGGCGACAACTAGGGAGGACGAAAGCCCGACTAGCGCCAGAGATTTGCGAAGTAAATGAAGCGCGTAGCCTCGCGCAAGCAATATGCGCAGGGCGAGGCCGCATCAGCAGACGGGGCTTTATCAACAAGCTGAGCGGCAGAAGGCCGTACGTTCTGCCGCTTTCACTGGTTAGAAGTTTTCGACCAGCTCAATATCCTTGTAGCGGGGCATTCCCGTGCCCGCGGGGATCAGCTTGCCGATGATCACGTTCTCCTTCAGCCCCAGCAGCGGATCGATTTTGCCTTTAATCGCGGCGTCGGTGAGCACGCGTGTGGTTTCCTGGAAAGAAGCGGCCGACAGAAAGCTCTCCGTCGCCAGCGATGCCTTGGTAATGCCCAGCAGGATGCGCTTTGCGATGGCCGGGCGTTTGCCTTTTTCGATGGGTTCGCGGTTGGCTTCCTCGAAACGGAAGATATCCACGAGCGCTCCCGGCAGCAGGCTGGTTTCGCCGCAGTCTTCCACGCGGACTTTCCGAAGCATCTGACGCACGATGATCTCGATGTGCTTGTCGCTGATATTCACGCCCTGCTGGCGGTAGACGCTGAGCACTTCACGCAGCAGGTAATCCTGCACAGCCTTCACGCCGAGAATACGGAGCAGGTCATGCGGGTTGATCGATCCTTCGATCAGCTCGTCCCCCGCCTCCACCATCTGGCCGTCTTCCACCTTCAGGCGGCTGCCATAATTGATCTGATACGCCTTCTGCTCGGTGGGATCGTCCTGATTGGTGACGATAATCTCGCGTTTGCGCTTGTTCTCGCCGATATTCACCTTGCCGCTGATCTCCGCGAGGATCGCGTCGCGCTTGGGCTTGCGTGCTTCAAACAATTCCTCTACGCGGGGCAGACCCTGCGTGATGTCGTCGCCACCGGCAACGCCGCCGGTATGGAACGTACGCATGGTCAGCTGCGTGCCCGGCTCGCCGATGGCCTGTGCCGCTACGATGCCGACCGCTTCGCCAACGTCCACGGGTTCGCCCGTGGCAAGGTTCGCACCGTAGCAGCGGGCGCAAACGCCTGTTTCATTCCGGCAGGTGAGCACGCTTCGGACCTGCGCCTTTTGAATGCCCGCGTCGACGATATGCCTTGCCTTCTGGTGAGTAATCAATTCATTGAGCGCCACGATGATTTCCCCGCTCGCCGGATCCACGATATCTTCCGCGGCGACGCGGCCGATCAGCCTGTCCTCCAGGCTTTCGATGACCTGGTTGTTGATGGCGATTTCCTCAAGCGTGATGCCGCGCACCTTCTCGCTGCCATGCGCGAAGCAATCCGGCTCGCGCACGATCACTTCCTGCGATACATCCACCAGGCGGCGGGTCAGGTATCCGGAGTCGGCCGTGCGAAGCGCGGTATCGGCAAGGGATTTGCGGCTGCCGTGCGACGACAGGAAGAACTCAAGCACCGACAATCCTTCGCGGAAGTTGGCGCGGATGGGAAGCTCGATGGTTTTGCCCGACGGCGAAGCCATCAGGCCGCGCATTCCGGCAAGCTGCGCAATCTGTGATGCGCTGCCGCGCGCGCCGGAATCCGTCATCATGCGGATCGGGTTGCGTTCATCCAGGCCCGGGAGAATCATATTCCGGAGCTTCGCCGTGGTCGAACTCCACACGTCGATGACGGCGCGGTAGCGTTCGTCCTCGCTGAGCATGCCCATGAAGTAGTTGTCGTTGATTTCAGTCACCTGTTCTTCGGCTTCCGCCAGCATCTCCGCCTTTTCCGGCGGCACCTTGATATCGCTGACCGACACAGTGATCGCGCCGCGTGTGGAGTACTTGAAACCGAGCGCTTTCATGGCGTCGAGCACCTGCGCGGTGGTATGGATACCGTGCTGCTGATAGACCTGATCCACGATTTTGCCGAGGTCCTTCTTGCCGCAGAGCGTATCGACCTCGAGGGCAAACATGTCGCTTAAGCAGGTGCGCGGCTTGCGGCCGATATCCTGGGGTATAACTTCGTTGAGGATCAGCATGCCCAGCGTGCAGTCGATAATCTTGGTTGCGCTCTCGTTATCAAACGTACGCCTGATGCGCACGCGGATAGGCTGTTGCAG
>JBDRTL010000158.1:0-5113 GCA_043824045.1 Bacillota bacterium | reverse complement strand
AGCGCAGAGCACTTCTTCGGCGTGGCGGATATCACGGGCGCGTTCTTCGCGGGCCTCATCATCAGCCAAACCGAGCGCACCAAATATCTCGCCAACCGCTTTTCCACGCTTTCGTACATTCTGCTGTCGCCCATCTTCTTTGCCAGCCTCGGCCTGAACGTGGACCTGCGCGGCGGCATCTCCGGCGGCATCCTGCTGTTCGCGGGCGCGCTGCTGCTGGTCGCCGTGCTCACCAAGGTGATCGGCTGCGGGCTGGGCGCGAGGATTTCCGGCTTCACCGGGCGTGAATCGCTGCAGATCGGCGTGGGGATGATGTCGCGCGGCGAGGTGGCGCTGATCATCTCACAAAAAGGCGCGGCGCTGGGGCTTTTGTCCACGGTGTACTTCGGGCCGGTCATCCTGCTGGTGATCGCCACATCCGTCGTCGCCCCGGTCTTTTTGAAGCTCGCCTTCTGCGAGCCCGGCCCAAACGGCGGCCGATTGTCGTGCATGCTCCACGGCAGAAAATACCTGCCCCCCGCCAAGGACGACGAACACCCCGGCTGCGATATTGCGCCGACGGTATAAAGGCGAGGGCGCGCACAGTGTGGCGCCCCAGCGAAGCTGTGCGCGAGTCGAGGCTGAGACGTTTTGCAGCATACGGCGACCGGAAGGAAACGAAACGGCAATAAAATCGAACGGATACAGCGTGAGCAAACGGCAGCGCGGCGCACAACAATGAAACCGGGCGGTTATATCTCTTAGCGGAACAGGAAAGCCCCGCTGTTCGGCGGGGTCTTCCTTTATCTCTCCCACGGTCTCCAGCCGTCCACGCCGGAAAGGACGGCCTCCGGTGCGTAGGGATGGCTAGTTTCCAGCCTGCCGCCGTTTTTGTGGCGGGCGGGAGACCAGGTATCGGCGGTTTCGCACAGGCCCGGCCAGACGGGGCGGTAGGGGGTTTCCCAGTCGAGCCATCCGGCGGGGTGCACGCTTTCGTGCATCGCGCAGTGCAGGAAGGCCGCGCGGCCAAACGGCCGCCACGGGCGGCCGAGGTAGACGGTGGCCTTCCCGCAGTCGCCGTCGATCACACAGCGGTGGAACACGAAACCAAACGGTTGTCCTTCCGGGGTGTTGGGAGCGGCGATCATCGCGTTGACCGGCTTGCCCTGCGATACGCAGCGCAGCGTGCAGCGCTCAAACCACGCGGCGTAGCTGCCGAAGATAAAATCGGTATTGCCCCGAATGAGGCAGTTTGCAAGGTATGCGCGCCTGCCGCAGGGGAGCGCGTCGCAGATGGCGCCGATCTCCGGCCCGATCAGCAGCGTATCCTGATGCGAAAGCAGCCAGCAGCCGCGCACGGCGCAGCGGTCGCCCGCGACGTGCAGCGCCACGGCCTGACCCACGATCCCGCCCGGCCCCGCGTCGTTTTCAATCGCCAAATTCTCCAGCGTCACATCCGCGGCGCTCACCCGCACCGCAGCCGTGCGGAACGTGCCCAGCGGCTGCCCGCTCCCGTCCAACAGCTTCGCGGAGTCGCCAAACACAACCCGCGTCTCCCCGTCTTCCGCGCCCAAAAGCCGCAGCCCCGGCACATCCAGCACGAGCTTTTCGCGGTACACGCCCGCCGCGATCCGGATGGCCGCACCCGTATCCCCGCGTTCCTTCACGGCATCGAGCGCCGCCTGAATCGTGGGGTACGGCGCGCCGCTTTTCCGGCTCACCGCATAGATCGTCCGCTCTGCCACTGCCTCAAATCCCTTTCCGCTTGACAAATTTGGGCCGCTTGCTATATTGATCCGGTAAACCGTTCAAAACACGGCATGTCGTTGCCTTGGGAGGCCGCTTATGATTGAAATCACACGGGTGGACGCCCCCGAACAAAAGGCGGAGATCTGCAACGCTATCCTCCGCTCGCTTCCCGACTGGTTCGGGATTGAATCCTCCATTCAGGAGTATACCCGGAATGTGAAGGCCATGCCCTTCTGGGCCGCGGCGGACGCGGGCACGCCCGTGGGTTTTGCCGCGCTGAAGCTTCACAACGTGTTCACGGCGGAGCTGTATGTCACCGGCATTGCGCAGGCGTATCACCGGCAGGGCGTCGGCAGGCGGCTGGTTGCGCAATGCGCGGACTTCTGCCGCGCATTGGAACTGCGCTTTCTCACCGTTAAAACGCTGGATGAATCCGCCGGCAGCGAATGCTACGACCGTACCCGCATGTTCTATCAGGCGGCCGGCTTTATACCGCTGGAGGTATTCCCCGCCCTGTGGGATCCGCGCAACCCCTGCCTGCTGATGGTTATGCCGCTTTGGGCAAACGCCTAAGCGCCTTCCCGCACGCTGCCGTAAAAAGCGGCGTTACGGGAACGCGTCCCCCGGCCTGTACCCTTCGGGCAGCTCTTCTTCCACAAGGAACGCAAACGAATCATCCCGCAGGATCGGCAAAAAGGCTCCGTACGGGATTTTGTCAAACTCGCGGGCGTAATTGCTCGCGCCGAACCAGCCGCCCTCCCTGGCGCGCAGGTTCAAATCCCGGGCGAATTTCGTGTCGTTGGAGCAATCATGCACTGTAGCGGCCCAGCGTTCGTCGTCCGCGATCTTTAAAAGCCGCAGCGTCAGCTCCCGGCTCCACACCGGCGAGATGTAGCCGTGCCGGGAAACGTACATGCTTTCCCCGTCGTAATTGCCGATGTTGTTCGGGTTTAGGTGCAACTCCGCGCAGTTGATAAAATCCAGCCCTGTTTTAAGAATCGCCTGTTTTTTCTGTAAAAACGCGTCGAAGAATTCCGGCGTCATCGGCGTTTCGATCCCGACCTGCCCGATATGCCGCTTGGCGGCGGCGATCATCCCGACGACGCTGTCCGCGCAGTTGGTGGCGCCGAGATTAAAGCGAATCTCATCGAGGCCCGCCTCGCCCAGCGCCCTGAGCGCATCCTCCGTCGCCAGCGTGCCGTTGGTGTACAGGTGCTGGTGAATACCCGCGGCATGGAATTTCCGGATGACCGGGTAATATTTTTCGATCTCCATAAACGGTTCCAGATACACGTAGGAAATTCCGGTGGGCTTGCGCTGGATGGAGAGCAGCAGTTCGATGTCCTTTTCGTAAAACCGCGTTCCGCCGATTTCCCACATGCTTTCGCCGATCGGCGGGATGCTGTCCAGCGCGCCGTAATCATAGCAGAACTTGCAGTTGAGGTTGCATTTGTTCGTTTTGCGGACCGCGCTCAGGCCCGTGCCCAGCAGGCAGGAACGGCATCCCTGCGGAAACTTGCTTTCGTCCCCGACGAAATACGTTCGGTTTTCCAGCGTTTTCAGATGCGCAATGCCGGCTTTGAGCAGATCATTGCGCGCGTTGACCGCCGCCTCGATCTGCGAAAACGCCGCGAACACGATCTCCTGCTGCCAGGGAAGAAGCTCCTCTTCCTCCGGCAGGGACGCAAAGAAGGCAAACCACGTCAGCGCGTCCTGTTTCGATATTTTCATATTCCGTCTCCTGTACAGACCAGATTCACCGCCATTCACACCGAATCAGTGAACCGGCGGTTCTCCGTACTGCGGTTTCCGTTTTTTTACCATACACATGCAAGCCGGTTCAAAAGGCGTAATATGCTAGGCATTGATGGAGAGCGCGCTGCCTGTGTGCAGCTTCGGCGAAGCCGAAAGCGAACCTTCAATGGGAGGTTTGACAGAGCAGGCAAACGATAGTGATGCCTGCGACAATCAAACCGAGTGGGTGCAAGGGTGGCAGGAGGCAGCCGATACGAGTGTACACCCTGAGGGTGCTTGTGCGCAGCACAAAACGAGTTGAGGCTGAGACGTTTTGCAGAGCGTCGCGACCGATAAGGAGCGAGGCGACAACAAAACGGACGGATTGAGCTTACTCGCTGCGTAAGTGATGCCGACTGCCATCCCGAATAGGGAGGGCGCAGCCCGACTAGCCACCGAGGTTCTGAAAGAACCGAATGGCGTAGCCTCGCGCAAGCGAAGCGCAGGGCGAGGCCGCAAACTGCCAACAACGCAGAGTGCGGCTTTTCAACCGGCTTTCTCAGTACAGCCTGTAGCCTTCCATCTCGATTGCAGCCTGCAGCATCGCGCCCGAACCCTTCAGGTCGTTTGAGACGATCGGCTCGGACATGTAATAGGCGAAGCTGCCGTCGCGCTCCTGCGCGTTGCCAAGCCCCGCCACCTGGCAGCACTTCAAAACGATCGCGTCGCCCTTGTACACCTCGATAAACTGGTCCACCGCGCCCTGCCACGCATCGCGGACGTCATCAGCCGGAATTACCCTGCAAAACCCCAGCCGCGCGGCCTTCGCCGCGGCGTAAATAAACTGCGCCGTGCACGAGCTCTCGGCGTAATTGCCGGGGCGGTTTGGCTGGTCCATCACCTGCAGCCACACTTTGGTGCGCGGGTCGCGCGCCCGCCAGACGGCGGCAAGCAGGTCGTTTAGCAGCGCGGTCATATTGTGGTGCGCAGACGAGCCTTTCGGCAAAAGTTCCAGCGTGTCCGCTACGGCGCAGGCGTACCAGCCCACGGCGCGCCCCCACACATGCGGCGAACAGCCGGTTTCTTTGTCGGCCCACGGCTGGACGCGCGCGCTGTCCCACGCGTGCAGCGAAAGCCCGGTGGGCTTGTGCATGGTCTTTTCGCGGATCAGCAAAAACTGCCTGACCACGTCGTCCAGCCACTCGCCGTGCCCGAACAAATTCGCGGCCTCGGCGTAAAACGGCGCGCACATGTACAGCCCGTCCAGCCACATCTGCTCCGGGTAGATCTTCTTGTGCCAGAACCCGCCCTCGAGAGTGCGCGGCTGATGCAGCACCTGATCCAGCAATATTTCCGCGGCGGCGCGGTACTTGGGCTCGCCGGTCTTTCGCCACAGGTACAAAAGCGTTTTGCCGTTGTTGATGGTATCGAGGTTGTACTCCCCGCGGTCGTAATCGCGGATCTGCGTGCCGGTTTCATTCAAAAAGGAATCAACGCCGCGCTTGATATAATCGAAATACTTCCGGTCGCCCGTCAGCTCGTACAGCGCTTCCATGCCCTTCCACACCACGCCGTAGTCGTACGACCACCGATGATTGAGCAGCGGGTAGATGTGCAAAAGTCCGTCCGCGATGCGCACATGCCAGTTGTC
>JBDRTL010000157.1:0-3004 GCA_043824045.1 Bacillota bacterium | reverse complement strand
GTTTCATCATGTTGGGCCTGACCACCATGCCGTGTTCCTGTTTTTCGTACATGATGATCGCTTCGGCGGTCTCTTTTCCATACACCGAAACCAGCTTTTCCACAAGCCATTCCGGCATGCTGCCCATGACGTGCAGATAATAGTTGAAATCATCCTCCCAGTCCGGCCAGGCAATCTCATCCTTCCCGCGCACGAGGTTGCGCAGCACGGCGTTGACAAACCCGGACGCGCTATCCAGCCCCACGATCCGCGCCAGCTTCACGCCTTCGTTGACGGCCGCGCTGTCCGGCACGCGCTGATGGAATAAGATCTGGCAAGCGCTCAGCCGCAATATATCGCGCTGTAAAAGATCGCCTGTCGGGCGATCCATAAATCTGTCCAGCGCGAAATCGATCTGATCCTGCCGCTCCAGCGTGGTATATACGATGCTCGTCACCAGGCGGCGGTCGTTTGGCATCAGGCGCGCTTCCCGCAATCTGTTTTGCAGCGCCAGCGCAGCGAACGAACCCTTTTCGTGGATATCCCTGAGCACGTCCAGCGCGACCAGCCGCGCATTCGGCGGGTATTTCGGTTTCATAGGTCAGCCTCTTTCCATTGTTTTCCCGTTTCGATCGGATGCCCCAGCAAAAAAGCTTTGGCGGACATTCGTTTGGCGCTGGGCGCCTGCACTTCTGTCAGTTCGATCGCGCCGTCGCCCGTGGCGACGATCAGCCCCTGCCTGGCGTCCGCGGCGATTACCGTGCCCGGAGCTGCGGCCCGACTTATTTTAGCGGGCTTTGCCTGCCACACCTTCAGGCTGCCGCCAGAGGCAACGGCATAAGCGCACGGCCACGGGTTCATCGCGCGGACGCGGCACAACAAAGCGCGCGTGGTCTGCGCAAAGTCCAGTTCGCCCATCTCTTTTGTAAGCATCGGATCGTATGTCATGTCCGCATCGTTTTGTTTTTCCCGCGGGCAATTCCCGGCCTTCAGGCGGTCAATGGTCTCGATCAGCAGTTCCGCGCCGACTTGCGACAGCGTTTCAAGCAGGCTTCCAGCGGTATCCCGATCTGTAATCGGCACTTCCCGCCGAAGCAGCATATCGCCGGTATCGATACCCGCGTCGGTCATCATGGTGGTCACGCCCGTTACCGTATCGTCTTGCAATATGGCCCAGTTCACGGGCGCTGCCCCCCGGTGGCGCGGGAGCAGGGAGGCATGCACGTTCACCGTGCCGATTTTCGGCACGTCGAGTATCGCCTGACTTAATATCTGCCCGAAAGCCGCCGTGACGCATAGATCCGGCGCAAGGCTCTGCAAATCCTCCAGGCCATCTTTGCGAATTCTGACAGGCTGAAAGACGGGGATCGTATGCTTGCGCGCGAGTTCCTTCACGGAGCTCATCTGTACCTTGCCGCCGCGCCCTTTGGGGCGGTCGGGCTGCGTGAAAACGCCCGCGATCTCGTTCCCAGAGCGGATGAGCGCCTGCAGCGCCGGAACCGCAAACTCCGGCGTACCCATGAACACAATTCTCATAGCGTCTCCTGCTCCTCGCTTGCTCCCTCGCCCTCTTCGTCGGCAAAGATTTCATGGTCCATGATATCCACATAAAGCACGCCGTTGAGATGGTCGATTTCGTGGCACAGGGCGCGTGCGCAAAGACCTTCGCCCGTGACCTCGATGGTTTCGCCTTTGGCATTTTGGGCGCGGACGGTCACCTTCATCGGCCGTTTGACAAAGCCCAGCCGTTCGGGCACGCTCAGGCAGCCCTCCGATCCGGCCTGCTCGCCTTCCGCCGCGATGATCTCGGGATTGACCAGGCGAAACAGCCGGTCCTCCACCTCCACCACGCAGCAGCGCTTGAGCACGCCGACCTGCGGCGCGGCAAGTCCGGCGCCGTTGCTGTCGCGCATGGTGTCCACCATATCGTCCAGCAGCGTTTCCAGACGCGCATTGAAATTCGTGACAGTCTTGCTGATTTTCCGAAGCTTTTCGTCTCCGATTTTGATAATCTTGCGGATTGCCATAGTCACTACTCCTACATTAAAGATGACGGATTCAGTTCAAAATATACCTGGCATTGCTCGTCGCTGTCCAACGCCAGATCGCTGAGCAGATCGAGCACGGGTTTACCGTCCGCGTGTTCAAACAGCTTCAGTAAAACGTGGTATCGGTATTTTCCGCGGATCATCTTCACGGGCGCTTCGTCGGCGCGGGCCATTAAAACCCGTTTCTTCTGCGCGGGATGCGCGTTCAGCCAGGCGTCCGCTACATGGAAAAGCTGCTCGCTTTTCTGCTTTGCCGCTTCGGCGTTCCCGCTCTCGATCAACAGCCGCGCAAACAGCGTAAACGGCGGGTACAGCCCCGTGCGCCTGCGGTCGAACTCCGAGTTAAAAAACGCGCGGTAGTCCTGCGCCGCTGCCGCGACGATGCAGGGATGCTCCGGCTTGTATGTCTGCACAATCACTTCACCGGCTTCTTCCGCGCGGCCAGCGCGCCCGGCCATCTGCGTAATCAGCTGAAACGTCCGCTCTTGCGCGCGGTAATCCTGAACAAACAGGGACAGGTCCGCCGCGATCACCCCGACGAGCGTCACCTTGGGATAATCCAGCCCCTTGGCGATCATCTGCGTGCCGATCAGCACCTGAGCCTTTTCCTCGCGGAAGTCGTTGAGCATATGGTAATGCGCGTCCTTCTTCTGCGTGGTATCGCTGTCCATGCGGATGGTTTTCACGTTTGGGAAAAGCCTGTGGATTTCCTCCTCCACCTTCTGCGTGCCGCAGCCGAAATAGCGGATGTACTTGCTGCCGCAGCTGGGGCAAACCTCGGGCGGGCGCTCCGTTTTGCCGCAGAAATGGCAGCGCAGCATGCCCACGCTTCCGTCCTTTGGCTGATGGAGCGTGAGGCTTACGTCGCACTGGTCGCACCGCATCACATACCCGCAGCTGCGGCAGCTGACAAAGGTATGATACCCGCGCCTGTTGATAAACAGCATCGCCTGCAGCCCTTTTTGAATACACTCCTT
>JBDRTL010000156.1:0-3911 GCA_043824045.1 Bacillota bacterium | reverse complement strand
CACTGCCAGCCTGTTCAAAAAGCCTGAGATGTTAGGAAGCAAGGGTGGCAAGGGGTTGAGCTTACTCGTTTGTAAGTGATGCCCCTTGACAGCCCGAAGCTGACAACGCAGATTGGGTTTTTTCAACAGGCTGAGCGCTCTGCAGATTGCAGAGCGCTTTTATGTTCCCTGTTACTCGATTTCTGTGAGTCCGTCGCCGTTCTTTTCATACCTTCGCCCGCAAGCGGGGCAAGAAAGCCCATCCAGCCTCTGCCCGCAGGCGCACACGAAGCCGCAGGGCCTGGCGGGTATACCGAGCATCAGGGCATGGTCCGGCACGTCGGCGGTGACCACCGCGCCCGCGCCGATCATGGCGTTTTTACCGATGGTGTGCCCGCAGACGACGGTCGCGTTCGCGCCGATGGTCGCGCCGTCCTTCACGAGGGTTTTTACGAAATGCTCCGGCCCTTTCGGGTACAGGGCGCGGGGCGTCAAATCGTTGGTGAACACGCAGCTCGGGCCGCAGAACACGCCGTTTCCAAGCGTGACGCCGCTGTACACGCTCACGTTGTTTTGCAGCTTGCAGCCGTCGCCGATCGTTACGCCGCTTCCCACGTACACGTTTTGCGCCAGCATGCAGTTCCTGCCGATGCGCGCGCCGGACTGCACGTGCGTGAAGTGCCAGATCTTCGTGCCCTCGCCGATGATCACATCTTCATCGATGACCGCGGTTTTGTGAATGTTCACTTTGCAAACCTCCGGGCAAAGTCCGTCGTGGAACAGTCGCTGAGCGGCAGCTTCACCGGCCGGTGCTCCGCCGCGCTCTTGTAGATCGCCAGCACGAGCTCCAGCGTTTTAAGCCCCTCTGTCGCCGATATATAGGGTTCTTTGTCCTGCAGCACCGCCTGAATCATATCCGCGTACAGAGGCGTATGCCCAAAGCCGTACACATTGGGCGGGTTTTCGCAAAACTCCATCTTGATCGTCGCGGGATCGCCCCGCCCGTCACGGAACTCCCACTCCTCGATACTGTTTACGCTCTTGCCGCCGGCCTTCACCGTGCCGTCCTCGCCGAACAGGTAGAGCGTTTCTTCCAAATTCTGCGGGTAGACGTTCGTGGTTCCCTCGATCAGCCCGTACGCGCCGTTTGTAAAGCGTACCAGCGCCATGCCGATATCCTCCGCCTCGATATACGGGTGCATTAAGTTATCGGTATAGGCCATCACCTCGTCCACTTCGCCGCCCATCATCCAGCGGAGCAGATCGATGTTGTGGATGCACTGGTTCATCAGCGCGCCGCCGTCCTGCGCCCAGGTACCGCGCCACGGCGCCTGCTCGTAGTAGCCCTTTCCGCGGTTCCAGCGGATATGCGCCGCGCCGTGCAGCATCCTGCCGAAACGGCCTTCTTCCACGGCGGAACGTATCTTTTGGATGGACTTATTAAACCGGTTCTGGTGGCAGGCGCATAGCTTCACACCCTTTGCCGTCGCCGCTGCGATCAATTCGCGCGTATCGGACAGGCTCAGCGCGATCGGCTTCTCGATGATCACGTTCGCGCCCGCCTCGATGCAGTAAAGCCCGATCTGTGCGTGGTTGCCGCTCTCGGTGGCGACGGCGACCAGCTCCGGCTTTACTTCCGCAAGCAACTGCCGGTAATCCGCATACCGTTTCACCTGTTTGCGCAAGGCTTCGGGAACGGGTTTAAGGATTTCCTCCATACGCTGCGGCACGACGTCGCACACCGCGGCCAACGAAAGCGATTGAGCGCTGTTCATGGCGGCGGCAATATGGTTGGGCGCAATCCGTCCGCAGCCGATCAGCGCATAGCAAAGCTTGTCCATAACTACGGCGGCCTCCCTACAGCAATTCGATCGAATCGCGCTTTTTAACGTCCTTCATGGCGTTCTTCGTATCGAAGACCAGCTTCGCGTGTTCCGCCACAAAACAGTAATCCACCTTCGTATGCGCCGCCGTCACGATCACCAGATCGCTTGCTTTCAGCGCTTGCGCGGTCAATTCCTTGATGCTTTCCTGCGTTTGCCCACTGTGCGTAAAGCTGCGGATAAACGGGTCGTAATACGTGACCTCCGCCCCGAACCCCTGCAGGCAGTCCATCACGCGCAGGGCGGGGCTTTCGCGGTAATCGTCGACGTCCTGCTTGTACGCCACGCCCAGCAGCAGGATTTTCGCGCCGTTCAGCGACTTTTTGTGTTTGTTCAACAGCTTCATCGCGCGCTGCGCGCAGTATTCCGGCATCTGGTCGTTGACGATCATGCTGGCCTCGATCATCGAGGTATGAAAGCCGTATTCGCGGGCTTTCCAGCTCAGATAATACGGATCGAGCGGGATGCAGTGCCCGCCCAGCCCCGGCCCCGGATAGAACGCCTGAAACCCGTAGGGCTTGCTCTTCGCCGCGTCTATCACTTCCCAGATATTGATGTGCATCCGGTCGCAGAGAATGGCGAGCTCGTTGATCAGGCCGATGTTTACGTTTCGGTAGGTATTCTCCAGTATCTTTTCCATCTCCGCGATCGCGGGCGAGGACACGCGGTGCACGGGCGCTTCCAGCACGGCCTCGTAGAGGGTCGCGGCGATATCGGTGCACTGCTGAGTCACCCCGCCCACGACTTTGGGCGTGTTGCGCGTTTTGTATACGGCGTTGCCTGGGTCCACGCGCTCCGGCGAGAACGCGAGGAAGAAATCCACGCCGCATATAAGGCCGGAGGATTCAAAGATCGGCTTGAGCATTTCCTCGGTAGTGCCCGGATAGGTGGTGGATTCGAGCACGATCAGCATGTCCTTGTGCATATGCGGCAGGATGCTTTTGCTCGACGAGAGCACATAGCTGATGTCCGGCTGCTGGTGCGCGTCCAGCGGCGTGGGCACGGCGATGCAGACGCAGTCGCAGCTCGCCACGGCTCCGAAATCCCCCGTCGCCCTGAACATGCCGCTTTTTACGATTTGTTCCAGATCGTGGGCGACCACGTCCCCGATGTAATTGTGGCCGCGGTTGACCATGTCCACCTTGGACTGCTGGATATCAAACCCCACCACATGATAGCCGGCCTTCGCCTTTTCCACCGCCAGCGGCAGCCCGACGTAGCCAAGCCCGACCACGCCAAGGGTTACGCTCCGATCCAGTATCCGCTGTTTGAGCGTAGACATACGCACTCTCCTTTAGCAGAATTGATTTGTATTCCGGATTTCATTCATCGCGCGCCGACCCGTCGGCGGAGGCGTCGTTTGAGTAGCCGAGGTTCTCCCAGAACCCTTTGTAATCCGCGTCATCGGACAAGGTGATGCTGCTGACCCACCGCGCCCATTTATAGCCGTACTTGTCCTCCGCGACCACGATGAACGGATAGCCCATCTCCGGCGGGAGATCGATTCCGTTTGCCTGATAGGCCATGATCAGCTGATTGCCGGTCACCGTTTCCAGCGGCAGGGACGTGGTATATCCGTCCACCGCGCCAAAGATCACCGTAACGGCCTCTTCTTGTATGCCCGCCAGACCTAAAAGGTCCTGTAAAAGCACGCCCCTCCACAGAATGGTCGCGTCCCAGCCTTCCACGCAGTGCAGCGTAATCAGCCGCTCGTATGCGGGCAGCGCAAGCACTTCGCCGTAGGTGAGCGCCTGAGGCGCATCCACCAGGCCCCCGATCGTCAGCGTATAAGTTTCGAGTTCCACCTGCTGCACACCCTTGATGGAGTTGTCGCGCGGGCCGACGGCGGGATCCAGGCGCGCGCCCTGGTACTCCTGAATCTCGTTTTCCCTGTATCTGGAAAGCGTTGCCGATGAAACGGCGTCGGGTTGCGACGCGCTGCAGCCTGATATAAATAAAAGCAATGCGCACAGCAGCAGCAGTCCGGGTTTTTTCATACGGCACACTCCTTCCCATGCATCATACGTCATTATAGCATGCGCCATTCCC
>JBDRTL010000155.1:0-3107 GCA_043824045.1 Bacillota bacterium | reverse complement strand
ATCCTGCCAGCCGCGGGCTGCCTGACGGGGAAGAGGTGGCAAGAGTACAACCCGCTGTTGCGATACCCGCCGTCAAATCGAATATTACGGATAAATATAGGTATCGGCAACATCGGGCGCAGCGCAGCGCACGATGATCCCGTCCGTCAGGATGGGAAAGTCGTAATAATCGCCGTAGTATTCCAGATTGATGCCGCGGATGGTTCCCGTAACGCGGATCCACTCGTTTTCTTTCAGATCGGCTCCGTCCTCCAACTGCACATAAAATCCGACGACTGATGCATCCGCGGCGCAGCAGACAATCATCATGCGGGAGACCACAACGGTGTTTTCGGGGAATGAATCCTCATGATAAACAAAACCGTACACCGTCACCGTTTTGCCCTCCAAGTCCTGCAGCGTGGTGGTCAGGTATTGGGAAAACAAGTCCGCGGACTTGTCAAACACAGCGGTTTCCTCCTCAGTCACGCAAGGCGGGTAGCCGCCCGCATCGCTCGCTGCCGCCTCTGTGTTTTCCTTTACCTCCGTCTCCGCCTGCGCGGTCAAACCCGTCATCTTTACATTCTGGTTGGGCAGCGAGCCGGGCGTGCTTTGGTTGGGCGTTGCCGTAAAAAACAGAAGTACCGGCACTAAAAACAGCACAATCCCGATTCGGCCCCCGTGCGTATTTTCCTTTTGGAACAGGCTGCGTACGATCTGCGAAAGCTGATAGATCAGCAGGATAATGAAAACCGCGAAACCGAACCAAACCATCGGCGCCATGCGCGGCGCGAGGTACAAAAGGATATCGCCGCCGGCCAGCAGCATGCCAGTTACCACGATCAGCGCAAACAGCACAGCCAGCCAGAGCCAATCCATCCACAGCTTACGCATAGTTGCCCCCGATGATAAAGCTTGCCGTCAGAGCCAGGGCGAAGCACACAAGCAGGATGGTCATAATCAGGCGCACCGTAAACCCTTTGCGGAAGCTTCCCAGCATCATCATGGTGTTTTTAATATCGATCATCGGGCCCACGATTAAAAACGCGAGCACCGAAGCGCCGGAAAACTGCAGCATAAACGTACTGGCAACGAACGCGTCCGCCTCGGAGCAAAGCGACAGTACAAACGCCAGCAGCATCATCACCGCAATGGACAGCACCCTGCCGCCGCCGATGCTCGTAAGCACCGCAGTGGGCACGATGATCTGCATCGCGGCCGCGATCATTGCGCCGAAGATCAAATACATGCCCACGCTTTGCAGTTCCGCGTTCGTGTGGCTGAGCACCGCTTTGAACGTGGCCCACTTTCCGCGTACACCAGGTGAAGGGCTGTGTTCCCCTTCGCCGCAGGCACAGGCCGCGGCGTCGTGTGTGTGGCCGTGCCCGCAGGCGCAGGCGTGCGCTTCGCTTTGTTTCAGCACGGATTTGCCGCCCGCTCGGCTCACCAGCGCGCCGATCAGGACTGCCCCGGCAAAACCGCAGGCGGCGCGCAAAGGCATCATCAGAGGCATGCCGGGGAACGCGCTGTACGTGGAAAATAAAACGATGGGATTGACGATGGGCGTCGCGAGCATAAACGCGATCGCCGGGCCCGTCGGCATGCCCTTTTTCAAAAGCCTCCTGGTGATGGGGATGATCGCGCACTCGCAAACGGGGAATATCAGGCCGATCAGCGCGGCAAAAACCAGGCGGAGGAACCCGTTTTTCGGCATGATCTTTAAAATCATGTCCTCCGTCACGAAAACCTGAATCAACGAGGAAATCACGGTGCCAAGCAGCACGAATGGCAGCGCTTCCAGCAAAATAGCCCACAGAATCAGCGTAAATCCCCGCATATCCTGCTCGAAGGCCGTTTCCACGCCGCCCATGCCAAAAACAAAACCGATCCAGAATACGGAAGCGGCAACGAACAGAAACAGGATAGCCCTTTGAACACTCTTTTGATATAACAATGACTGCATCGTTCCATGCCCTTTCCGTGGTTGGCAAACATGGAGAGGGTAACACATGCGGGAATTTCCTGTCAATGACGATCATCAGGATTTACAGGTTGCAGTCTATTCGCATCAAAGGTGCGTACCTTGCGCCGTCTCTGCTCATCAATGGAGACTTGCGGCCAATCGTTGCCTGTTCGTTTCCAGGCGCGGTTGACAAGCAAAGCCTATCTCCCTATACTTTTCGCAGAAACAAATATTATAAGGAAGGCGAATGATATGCCATACGATATCCGTCCCCTGACGCCACGGCGCGCGGACGACTTCTTCCTATTTTTTGAACACGTTGCTTTCGCCGAGCATCCGGAATGGGGCTGCGATTGCTTTTGCTTTTTCTTTCACGCCACAAGTCGCGAAACGTGGGAAGCGTGCACGCGCGAGACGAATAAAGCCGCCGCCAGAGAAATGATCATGAACGGCCAAATGCGGGGTTTGCTTGCGTACGACGGGGAAAGGCCCGTGGGCTGGTGCCATTATGATGTGATAAAAAGCCTGCCGGGCGTCAGGCTGTTTTACGGCGATCTTGCTTCAAAAGACGATTCCAAAGCCGTCATTGCCTGCTTTACGATTGCGCAAGGCTACCGCAACCAGGGGATCGCGTCCGCGTTGCTGCGGCATGCCCTGGATGATCTGGCGGCTCAAGGCATCAGGCAAGTAGAGGCCTACCCCGTTATCCACAATGATTCGCAGGAGCATAACTATCATGGGCCGCTGCGTATGTATTTGAAGATGGGATTTTCGCTTGTGCGGCAGACGGATAAACTTGCGCTGGTGGAAAAAACGCTATAGGTCATTCATTTCACAGCTCATAAAACACAGCCCTTCCCCTATTTGTCTGGGAAGAGCTGCGTTTTTATATTCTTAATGAGCCGGTTTGCCGCGCCTGTCGGTTTTTACAGTCGCGCACGCCGCGCATTTGCCGTAGACTTCCAGCTTGTGATGCGTTTCCTGAAAACAGTTTTCCAGCGCATGCGATTTCCAGAAGTGATTGTTGCAGGGAATTTTGATGATTTTGCCGCATTCCGTGCAGATCAGGTAATGGTGATGCTCCCCCTCGAAAACCGTGTAGCGGTTCACACCCTGTTCGTCGTTCATGGATTCCAATATCCCACAGTCCATAAATTTCTGAATG
>JBDRTL010000154.1:0-5727 GCA_043824045.1 Bacillota bacterium | reverse complement strand
GCTTTTTTCGTTGTCACAAGTATCCTCCCCGGCGGGAAGCAGTGTGATCATATCCCGCTACTACCCTTGGGATCGGAAAGTGTGTTTGTGGACATGTATGCTCTTTTATTTTTTATTAACCAAAATCAGCCGATAGTCCTCGATTTTATATTTATCGAGAAAATCCTCAAGGCAAGCCTTGCGCACTGTTATAACAAGATTTTTCCCCGAATGTAAAAGCTGCGGCAATATGGCTGCAAACCCTTGTCCTTTTAACTCCAGCGGCCCCACCTCATCCAGATAAACGGAGTCGATAGAAGCATCAGCACAAAGCCGCCTCAGCAAATCCACGCCAAAGCGGAAGGCAGCTTCGGAAAACACGAATGGCCCAAACTTGCAAGCTTCGGAAAATTGTCCATGATACTCATACTTCAAAAGCGCGAGTTCCATGCTTTCACACCCTTGCAGATGCACCAGCCGGTACCCGAGGAAATGTCCGCCTTCAAATACTTTTTCGCTGATCAAACCATCCGCCGTATTCTGCTGCTGCCGATACAGTTCTTTCATCCGGGTCGTTTTCCCGGCATTTACCTCTCCGGTTATGATGTGCAGCATACGGGCTATAGAAGCACTTGCAGCCCAATGGCAAGAAGGAACGCCGACAAGGCCATAATTGGCTTGACAGGCAGCGGCTTCCATACGGGCAGCTTAGGTGCAAGCCACAGCCCTGCACAGATGACAAGGCTGTTATAGAAGCTCTCCAGCAGAACAAAGCGCAGCAGCGTTCCGATCCCACTGGTAACGAGCCCAGCGGGCAAACCAAACAGGGAAATAGCGAACAGGTATGCCGCAAAGAGCACTCGCCACAAAACGCCCGATCCCATCGCCTTCAGATAATCCCGCATGCGTCCAGGCGCGGTAAGAACGGTATAAACAGCGACTACCGCAAGCCCCTCTAGCAAAATCGATAGCGCGGGGTTGACCACACGGATCGCGTCGTATCCTGGCATCAAAAAATCTACAAGCTTGATGGACGCCGCGACCGCGGCGATACCCAACGGTGCATAGTCCTTTCCAGTGACTTTTCGTACCTGGACCATACACCAAAACCCGATCGGGAACATCAGCGCTCCCGGCAGCCCCGGCAGCGCAACCGCCGCGAAATGCAGAGCGTACCCTATGGTGGCTTCACAGATACCCCAAACGGCACCCCAGAACAGGACCATTGGAATCGTTTTTTTCATACGCGAATCTCCTCTGTCAAGTATTGTGTCAGTAACCGCAGCGATACGCGGCGTCGGTATTCCCGACTGGAGCGGACGTCGTCGATTGGGTGCATTAGCTTATTATATCGTTCCTCAATCCACCCCAGGGCGTCCGCCACCCCAAGCCGCACGGCATTGAGTATATCCAGTTCCGTCTCCCTGCAACGCACTACCGTAGGGGCTATCGCGCCAAATGCAATGCGGATATCCGTTAGGGTCCCCGATACATTGTTCGCAAGGGCGTAGAATGAGAGTTTCGAGAGACTGTTGGCGCGGCGCATCCCAAGCTTCCGATATTTGCAGGTCCAGCCGTACTGAAGCGGTATTTGGATTTCTGTCAGCAGCTGTTTTTCTCCAAGCCGAGTTTGGCCAGGCCCCAGGATAAAATCCTGCACCGACAGCGTTTCAACACCCGCCGCGGATTGCAGGCATACCACCGCATCCGTTGCATAGAGCATCGGCAGCGTATCCGCTGCGGGAGAAGCGTTGCAGATATTGCCGCCGATCGTCGCGACGTTGCGGATCGCTGGGGAAGCCATCTCTATAAGAGGTTTTTCTAGATATTCCGGAACCAGCGAGCTTTCCAGCAGTTCCGTAAGCGTGCACGCCGCGCCGATGCGTAGCGTGTCGCCCTGCCGCGCGATTTGCCGCAGTTCTGGCAGCCGCCCGACGTACAACACAGGCCGTGTGTCCAGCGAATGCCGTTCCCGCTTGATCATCCAATCGGTGCCCCCCGCCAGAACCAGTGGGCATTCTGCATCTATGATGGTAAGCGCGTCTTCCAGGTTTACAGGCCGATAGATGGCGGCCATAACCCCGCTCCCTCCTTTGCGGCTGCGACGACCGCCTTCACGATTGCTGTATAACCCGTACAACGGCACAGGTTCCCGGATAGCCCGGTGCGGATCTCCTCTTCATCCGGAGCGGGGTTTTGGGACAAAAGCGCCTCGGCCGCCATCAGCATGCCCGGTGTACAGAAGCCGCACTGCACGGCGCCGGCGTCTTCAAAGCATTTGCTCAGCACTAGAAAACGGGCAGTTTCACGGTATCCCTCTATCGTGAGTAATTGCCTGCCGTCAACGGCGATCACAGGCAGAATACAGCTGTTGACCAGCCTGTGATCCAGCAGCACTGCACATGCGCCGCATTCGCCCTGCCCGCAGCCTTCCTTTGCACCGGTCAAGCCAAAATCTTCCCGCAGCACATCGAGCAGGCGGCGAAGGGGATCAGTTTGAAATCTCTCGGGTTTGCCATTCAGCATAAACGATATCGTTTCAGGCATTAGACATCAGCTCCAGGATATACTCCGGCGTAATGGGCAGTTTCATTACCATTTTCCCGATGGCATTTTCTATAGCGGCTGCCAGCGCAGGCGCCGTTCCAACCATTGTGATTTCACCTACGCCGCGCGCTCCGAACGGCCCGATCACGGATTTGGTTTCGATCAGACGGGAAATTACTGGCGGAAAATCCAGAGACGTTGGTAGGATATAGTTCGTCAGACTGCACTGGCGTGGCTTCCCATCAAGTATATCCAGCACCTCCATCGCCGCATAGCCCAATCCCTGCGCCATTCCACCCTCGATCTGCCCTGTCACGATTGTTTCGTCGATCGGCGTTCCGATGTCGTATACAGCCCAGGTGCCGGTCACTTCGTAAGCGCAAGTAACCGGGTCTACCTCGACCTCCACCACGTTTGCGCCCCATGCGTACTCCAAATAAGCGTCGCCTGCATGATGCTCCTTATCCCAGGAATAGTTTGTCGGATACTGGAACTGCACTTCGATCTCACATTCTGGTTCTGTCCAACGCCGCTTCAATTGGAGGGCCGCATCATGTAGCAATTTGCCTACGACCAATACGGTGCGTGACGCAACAGTCGGCCCGGAATCCGGGCATCTGGCCGTATCCGGATAATCGTTTCGTATCCGGGACAGCGGGATGTCCAGCGCCTGCGCCACGATCTTGCTCAGCGCGGTCATCGCCCCCTGCCCCATCTCGGTGCTGGAGGCCAGGATGCGCACGACGCCGCCTGTTTCCTTGCGCAGCCGTACGCGGGCCTGGATGTGATCGCGCTCGCCCGCGCCTGTGAACCCGCAGCCATGAAAAACGACCGAGCAACCGATTCCGTGAAGCATGCTGCCGCTGTTTGGCTCATGCCGTTTTTTCCTGTAGCCGGACAGCTCGTATGCCTTGTCTATGATTTCATCCAGCCGGACCGGGCTGTGCAGCCGCCCGCCCGTGGATGTGGTATCGCACTGATGAAGAAAATGCGCGCGTCTGAACGCAACGGGATCGGCGCCGCATTGGCGGGCGATATGCTCCATATGCATTTCTATGGCAAAAAAAGCCTGCGGACCGCCAAAGCCGCGAAAGGCGCCGCTGACAACCTTGTTGGTGGCGTAGACCCGGCCGCGTATTCGCAGGTGCTCCACCCGGTATACCCCCGCTACCGAATAGATCATGCGCTGCAGCACAACGCTGGACAAGCCGGCGTATGCCCCGCCGTCCGCCGATACGTCGATCTCGCGCGCGAGGATATGGTTGTGCGCGTCCAGGTAACTCTTGAGATGAATCATGCTGGGATGGCGTTTGGTGGTGCAAAGGATGTCCTCCTGACGGTCGAAAACGATTTGAACCGGTTTCCCGGTCTTGATCGCCGCGAGCGCTGCATGCACTGCGGGAATGGACGGGTATTCTTCCTTGCCGCCGAAAGCGCCACCTGTTGGAAGCTGGATTACGCGGATTTTGGAATCATCCCAGCCAAGCGCTTGCACCAGCGCCCGTTTAACGTAATAGGGGCACTGCATGGAGCCGCGTATGGTGATCGCTCCATCCTCGTGAACCGCGACGACGCTCTGAGGTTCCAGATAAGCCTGCTCCTGATACCCGGTGTGAAATTCGTCCTCGACGACGCGTACGGATTGGCGGATCGCGCTGTCTATGTCGCCTTTCTTATAGTTATACTCCACGAACCATGGCTTGTCGCCGGAAATAAAATCCGACGTCCGCGCCATTGCCGCTTCCAATGTGGGTATCTGCGGCCGGTCTTCATAATCGATTTTAATCTTCAAAAGCAGCTCGTCCAGTTCCTCCCGATCCGGACCGACAACCAGTAAAATAGGCTCACCGATATAATTAACGGCGTCTGACGCGAAAAACGGCTGGTCGTCAGTGACGATCGGAACTGCATTTTTACCCGGA
Organism: Bacillota bacterium; assembly: GCA_043824045.1. Classification (GTDB taxonomy): domain Bacteria; phylum Bacillota; class Clostridia; order Christensenellales; family Aristaeellaceae; genus CAXXOK01. The sequence continues at coordinate 1,279 of JBDRTL010000154.1, read as the reverse complement.
ATATCGTGATAATCAATCACCTGACAATTCGCAGGCAGAGGCGAGATATGCACGGAACGAATCCATGCCCTTGCTTTCGTGGAGCGGAGCGTTTTTGCATATAGCATCCCGTCGTAACGGAGATCCGCGCAATAACGTGCCTTGCCCGTGATTTTGTCCTGAAAATCAAAGCGCGCCGCAGGTTCTCTGATCACGTCGATAGCACTCACCGCCATTCGTCCTTCTTTGCCAGTTCCTTGAGCGCCTGCCGGTATTCATCCGAAGTGTCGATATCCCTGAGGATTCCGGTGTCGTCAACCGCCACACGTTTGTGCGTGTGCGCCACAATAAACTGCTGCAGGCTTTCATAACGATCGTCCCGCAAAAGCTCCGATATGGCCGAACGGGTTAGCAATACCGGATGCCCAGTATGCTTCCGCCATTCCGGAAGAACGATATCGCCTTCCGCCGCAAGTAGCGCAGTATAGACCTGCGAACCGACAAATGGGCAGTCTCCAGGCAATATCAACACCTTGTCCGCGGATGTGGCCCGCAGCCCCGTTTTCACCGATTCGTACATGGAGCTCATAAAATCAGCATTATGTACGGGGATCACGCCATCGAGTCCGCCTATAATGCTTTGGACAAGCTCCTTGTGAGCGCCCGTCACCACAGAAACTCTCGAGCAAAAAGGCCGCATGCTCCCGATGCTGCGCTCCAGTATGGTCAGCCCGCCCAGCATCAGCGTTAATTTGCAGTCCGGCCTGGTCCGGCTCGAACAGCCCGCCGCCAATACAACGCCCTCTACCGTCATTGTTTCACCCTATCCCGCGTACAATGCAAAATCGTCGCTTCAAAACGCCCCATGGTACGGCGTACGGTGCAAGCCGCCGTCAGTAGATCACGCTGCCCATCGTTTGATATTCCTCATACAGCAGGGAAGCCGCTTCGCAATCCAGTTTTTCGATCTCGAGAACCTGCTCTTCCCCGCGGATATGGCTGTAGATCATGCTGTCGCGAAAGCCTATTTTGGCAGCGTCGCTGGCTGGGCAGGCATAATAGACTTTTTTAATGTTCGCCCAGACAATCGCGGATAGGCACATAGGGCAGGGCTCTCCGGTGGAGTAGAGCGTGCAGCCCGACAGGTCGTAGGTATGCAGTTTTTGGCAGGCCCTGCGTATGGCGACGATTTCGGCATGCGCGGTGGGATCGTTGGAGACAAGCACCTCGTTGCTTGCCATACTGAGGATTTCGCTGTTTTTCACGACCGCCGCCCCACACGGACCACCTTTCCCACCGT
>JBDRTL010000153.1:0-2485 GCA_043824045.1 Bacillota bacterium | reverse complement strand
GGCCGTTCCGTCGGTATAGTTGTAATTGGCAACGTCGGTCATGTCCTGCGCCATGATCCATGTGCTGAGCATGCTGTGCCAATCGCCCCATGGAACGTTGGTGCCCTGAAACTCGAAATTGAATTTGTCGAGAATGAATTTGCTGTACTCGTCTCCTGTGTTGTAGTCATAACCCGCAACAACCTGCGGGCCGGTATAGGTAACGACTACCCTTTCATAGTCGCTGGCCGCGGCCCCAACGGAAAGGCCTGTAAAGAGAAAAACAACCATAATCAGGCAAGTAAAACGTTTCGCGCCCCTCATGAGAATCGACCTCCTAAGTTATTTGATTTTATGTTTAGACCATCCGGCCAAACACCAAAAGAGTTCATGCAGTTAGAAGGTTGAATATTGTTCCATCAGTTACTTGGGATTATTGTATACCATAGCAGTCAATACGTCAAGAGGTACTGTCAAACCTTTGCCCCTTCTGCATATGTCAATTTGGTTTATGACATCAGAGAAATCGCAGTGCTTTTTTCTGTCCCTGATACGTTTCGCATTTCTTGCCACGGAATAAGCTTACCGAAAGATCTCTCTGCAATCCTTTCCCATTAAAACGAAACACATTCCATGAAAGCTTCCTGATAACAGCGGCCGCTTTTCCGTTCCTGAACACAGCATCCGTTTTCTCCAATGGAAGAACAGCACCGTTTTTTCCGAATGTGTTCATGAAATCCATATCATCGCTTAAGAGCAGGATATGTTCAATGAAATGACATCATATCCGGGGATATCATAACGATCACACGCGACAACTGTCCGCAGCGCAGTGCCGCGGCCGTATTTCTTGAATTGTGTAAAGGGATAACAGGCAATCGGTTTCCAGACATGATCGCGTCGGTTGCGGCAAACGTGTTCAGACCTGATGTCATCCATCCGGTTTTCACGCTGTCAGCATGACGGATAAGCGTCAGCAAGGTGGATGCGGAAGTAAGGGCGTCGAGCATCCCGCCCCGGTATATGAACTGTGCTTTTGATATCATGTTGTTGGGATCATGAGCAAGGGCGCAGAGCCGCAAGCAACTAGCATGCGCCTCTTTGCACACCGTTTCTCCGCGCCTTATGGATCATCCCGTCAATCCCGCAAAGTGTGTTATAATCAGATCAGGAATCCGCGGCACGCGACGCGCGCTCGGGAGGACACGATGAACGGAAAAATCACGAAGATTTATTTCTCGCCGACCGGGAACACAAAACAAAGCGTGGACGCCATGGCGGCGGCCATTGGAAACGAGTTTGCGGAGTATGACGTAACGGTGCGGCCGGACGCCGCGCCGTGCGTGCTGACCGCGGAAGATTTCGCAATTTTCGGCATGCCCGTGTACGGGGGCCGCATCCCCACTGTGGCGAAAGAGCGGCTGGCGCGGTTTTGGGGAACGCAAACCCCTTGCGTCGTTTTGGTCACCTACGGCAACCGGCATTACGACGACGCGCTTCTGGAGCTTGCCGATCTGGCGCGGGAGCAGGGCTTCGTAGTCAAAGGCGCGGCCGCTTTGGTCGGCCGGCACACCTACGGCGACATCCAGGCCGGCCGCCCCGACGCCGACGATCTGGCGGCGGCTGCGGAATTCGCACGCAAGGCCGCGGCGAATTCACTTACAAAACCCGTTTCCATCGGCGGGAACAGGCCCTACAAAGACGGCGGCAGCGGCGGCTCGTTCCGCCCCATGACCTCCGGCGCCTGCACCGCCTGCGGTATCTGCGTTCAAAACTGCCCAACGCAGGCGATCGGGCCCGATTGCAAAACGATCAGCGACAAACGGTGCATCGCGTGCTTCCGCTGCATCCGCATCTGCCCGGTCGGTGCAAAGCATATGAACACCGAGCGCTACCTTGCGTTCGCGGCGGAATTCTCAAAAAAACTTCAAACCCGGAGGGAAAGCGAGTATTTTTATGAATAGGAAAAACCATTGCCTGATCAAAGCCTGTTACCTGCTTTCGCTGCTGACGGTTTGCCTCGGGCTGAGCGCCGCCGCCGGGGAAGCTGCCGTCCCGCCCGCGGACATGATGCGGGCCTATGAAGACGTGCTGCTTGGCGGGCGAAGCTATATCCAATGCAACCTGATGGACGGTATCGTGGTCGAAGGCGCGGCGATGCCCGCCGAGATCGGCGCGTGGTACGGCTACCTGTTCGATACGCCGCTCCAGTTTGAGGCGTTCTGCGTAACCGATCTGGACACGGACGGCAATCCGGACATGCTGCTCAAGCTGCCGCAGGACTTCGGCTACGAACTGCTGCGCTGGGAAAACGGGCAGGTGTACGGCTTCCCGTTCGTCGCCCGCGCCATGGAAGCTCTCACGGCGGACGGCGAAATTCACGGCTCCAGCGGGGCGGACAATTTTGGCTGGTACAAGGTGCGCTTTGGCGGCGCGGTGATGGAGACTGCCGAGGTCTGCTGGAAGCGTGACGATCCGGGCATTGATTTTGTTTACTCTATCGGCG
>JBDRTL010000152.1:0-2136 GCA_043824045.1 Bacillota bacterium | reverse complement strand
GATCTTCTCGTGGTCCGCAAACCGGATGCGGAGATTCGTCAGCGCTTCCTTCTCGCCGACGACGGGCTTGGCATCTTTGAGCTCCTTGATGCGGGATTCCAGATACTCCTGCCGCTGCTCGCGTTGCGCATGCTCCCTGCGGACGGCGCTGTACTTCGCTCTGGCTTCATGCCAGGCGTGATATTTGGCTTCCGCATCCCCGCGGAGGTTTTGGTGATTCTCATCTCCGAACGCGTCCAGGTACGCCTGATGGTAATGCTCGTTCAGCAGGCTTTGGTGCTCGTGCTGGCCATGAATATCCACCAGAATTTCGGTAATCTGCCGTAGAAAATTGAGCGGCACGATCACGCCGCATACGCGGCAGACGTTTCGGTCCTGCATGCTGATTTCACGGAATATCGGCATCAAACCGCCGTTCGTTTCCAGCGATTCGGCGGCCAGCAGTTCATGAATCGGCGGATTGTCGGAGATATCAAAAATTGCTTCGACGGTCGCTTTTTCACAGCCGGTTCGGATTAAGCTTCTGTCCGCCCTCTCCCCGAGCACGAGATTGATCGAATCAACCACGATGGATTTGCCCGCGCCGGTTTCACCCGTCAACACATGCAATCCGTTGTAAAATTGTACGTTCAGTTCTTCAATCAGCGCGATATTCCTTACGGTCATGGATTTGAGCATCGTTTTGCACATCCCTTTCCATACGGTTTATCGAAGCATTGCGTTGATTTTCGTCAGGATTTCGGCCACCTCGTCAATCGTGCGGATGATCAGCAGCACCGTATTGTCGCCCGCAAGCGTTCCGATGATTTCTGGCCAGCCCAGGCTGTCGACCATCTCGGCGGCCACATTGGCGCTGCCTGAAAGCGTTCGGATCAGAATCTGGTTATAAGCCGAGGATACCGACAGCACCGATTCGCCAAATATCCGCCGAAACCGTTCGTCCAGCGTATGCTCCATGTTTTCCACCATCGTGTACCGGTATGCGCCTTCGTTGGAGAGGGTTTTTAAAAGCCGCAGCTCCTTGATGTCCCGCGACACGGTTGCCTGCGTAACGTTGAAATTGATTTTTTTCAACGCTTCGGCAAGCTCCTCCTGGGTGTTGATATCCTGCTGGCGGATGATTTCAAGGATCGCTTTCTGCCTGGTTGCTTTCATTTCGATAGTCCTCCTGCCTTAACAGCTCCACTCGGATAATTTGTCTCTGATACGGTGAAAAAAGCTTTGGGTGCCAAAACGAATCAATTTTGCGGTCTTTTCGGACCGCCTGATCGTAATCGATTCGCAAGTGTCAAGTTTTGATACCATGCCCCCGTCCACATCCAGCTGCACCTGCTGCTGCGGTTCGCAGTCCAGCTCTACCGTAATCACCTGGGAAGCGCCGGCGACCACCGGCCTGTGCTGCAGCGAGTGCGGGCAAATGGGCGAGAGAAGGATGCAGTCGACATCCGGGCATACGATCGGGCCGCCAGCGGAAAGCGAGTACCCCGTGGATCCCGTCGGCGTGGAAACGATCAGCCCGTCCGCCATATACCGCGCGACCAGATCGTTCTCCACCGACGCCTTCACGGTAATCAGCCGCGCGTAGCCAGCGCGGCTGATGACGACGTCGTTGAGCGCGGTTTTCACGACCTCGCCTTTGCGGATAACGTCGAGCATCATGCGGGTTTCGATGTTGAATTCACCGGCAATCAGCCGCTTGCACATGGCGGGAAGCTGATCCAAATTGATCTCGATCAGAAACCCGATGTGCCCGATATTCACGCCCAGCACCGGGATATTCATTTGGATCGCCGTCTGCACGGCGGTCAGGAATGTGCCGTCTCCCCCCACGGCGATGATAAAATCAGGCGAAGCAACATGGTCGAACGCCACCTGCCCCTGCAGCGCGTCCGCAAGCCACGGCTCCGTTGAAACCGTCATTCCATCCGCGCGCAGAAGCGACACGATTTGCTTCGCGATCGTTTTACAGTCATCGCGTTTGGGATGCATCATCAGGTAGGCGTTGCGCATGTCGGCTTCTCCTGTTCATTTTATGTTCAAGTATATTATATTGTGAATATTCATTCAATGCAAGAAAAACGATTCTCAGACGCCAAAACAACCTCTTCAATGCAGCCGTCCGCGATATCCTGCGCG
>JBDRTL010000151.1:0-7247 GCA_043824045.1 Bacillota bacterium | reverse complement strand
CGCGTCCGCAAGGGCTTCTTCGCGCGCTTCCGAAATCATCTCTTCCACGGGCGTATAGAAGCTCTCGGCGATATACCAGGTCGCGTTGGGATAGAGCAGCAGCGCAAGGTATTGCGTGGGCAGCTCCATGAAATAGTAGGGCTTGAGCATGAAATCGAAGAAGTTGTGCATCTGGAAGTGGATGGAATCGTTCATGAACATGGGGCTTATCAGATAGCGGTAGCTGTGGTAGCCGTCGTAGGTGAAGGGAATCTTCTCCTCGCCGTCCACACACAGGGCGGCTTCCATATACACGCGGCTCTCGGGCTCCAGAAACGCCTGCCCGTCGAGGCTGCCGCGAAGCGAAAGCTCGGATAAAAACGCCTCCCAATCCTTGAGGTGCGCTTCGCTTTTGGGAAACCCGCCGGCGTGCAGGCCGAAGCCCAGCGTGAACTCCGCATGCACGGCGTCCTCTTTGGAGAGGTAGGTATCCGCCAGGGCCGCGGCGGGCAGCAGCAGGCATAAAATCAACGCAAAGATGCGCAAGGCCAGCGTTTTCATCGCATACGTCCTCCTTACGGACCGGATATTCAAAATTATACCACAGGAAACGTGCGGATGCGGAACTTGTTACACGTTTTTTGAACGGTTGAAAGCGCGGGCGCGCTGCTCGTGGCTGAGTTCCCGCTTGCGCATGCGCAAGGATTCGGGCGTGACTTCCAAAAGCTCGTCGTCGTCGATGAACTCCAGGCATTCCTCCAGCGTCATCGGGTGCACGGCGACCAAACGGAGGCTGTCCTCGCTGGCGGCGGAGTTGCGTATGTTGGTGACGTGCTTTTGCTTGCAGATGTTGACGACCAAATCCTCAGGCCGGGCGTTCTGCCCGCAGATCATGCCTTTGTACACCTTCGTCTGCGGCGTTACGAACAGCGTGCCGCGCTCCTGCGCGCCAAACAGGCCGTAAGCCGTGGCCTCGCCCGTATCAAAGCAGACCATCGCGCCCGCCAAGCGGTGCGGGATATCGCCCTTGACGGGCTCGTAGCGCTCAAATACGGCGGACATAATGCCCTCGCCGCGCGTATCGGTCATAAACTCGCTGCGGTAGCCAAACAACCCGCGCGACGGCACCAGAAACTCAAGCCGCACACGGTTTACGCCGTGCATGCCCGCCATCACGCCGCGGCGGCGGCCGATCTTTTCGATCACCGCGCCCGCGTGCGCCTGGGGCACGTCGGCCACCATGCGCTCTATAGGCTCGCAGGTTTCGCCGTCGATTTCCCTGTAGATCACCTGCGGCTTGGACACCTGAAACTCATAGCCCTGCCGCCGCATGGTTTCGATCAGGATGGAAAGGTGCAGCTCGCCGCGCCCGCGCACCTCGAAAGCCTCGGGGCTGTCGGTATCGTTGACGCGCAGGCTCACGTCGGTCTGCAGTTCCTTATACAGGCGCGCGCGCAGCTGGCGGCTGGTGACGAACCGGCCTTCACGCCCCGCAAACGGGCTGTTGTTGACGGAGAACGTCATGATGACCGTCGGTTCGGTGATGCTGACAAACGGCAGCGCTTCCACGGCATCCGCGTCGCATACGGTATCGCCGACAGAAAGCTCATCCATCCCGCTCAGCGCCACGATGTCGCCCATCGACGCGCTCTCGGCGGGCAGGCGCTTGAGCCCGTCGAACGTAAACAGGCTCGTGAGGCGCAAAGGCTGGCTGCGGATACCCGTATCGTAGTTTACTTTGATCACGGTCTCGCCGACGTTCAGGGTGCCGCGGTTGATGCGCCCGATGCCGATGCGGCCGACGTAATCGTTATAGTCGATGGTCGAAATCAGCACCTGCGCGGGGCCGTTCAGCTCGCCCACGGGCGCGGGGATGTGCTCCAGGATGGTCTCAAACAGCACGGTGAGGTCCGTTCCGGGTTTTCCGGGATCGAACGACGCGGTGCCGGTGCGCGCGGAGGCGAAGAGGATCGGGCGGTCGAGCGCGGACGCGTCCGCGCCCAAATCGATGAACAGATCGAGCACCTCGTCCACCACCTCGTCGCAGCGGGAATCGGCGCGGTCGATCTTATTGATGACGACGATCACGGGGAGCATAAGCGCCAAAGCCTTCCTGAGCACGAAACGCGTCTGCGGCATGGGGCCTTCGGAGCTGTCCACGAGTAAAAGCACGCCGTCCACCATCTTCAACACGCGCTCCACCTCGCCGCCGAAATCGGCGTGGCCGGGCGTATCGACGATGTTGATCTTCAAGTTTTTATAGTGTATGGCGGTGTTCTTGGCTAAAATCGTAATGCCGCGCTCGCGCTCCAGCGCGTTTGAATCCATCACGCGTTCGATGACTTGCTGGTTTTCGCGGTACGCGCCGCCCTGCTTGAGCATCTCGTCCACCAGCGTGGTCTTACCGTGGTCGACGTGGGCGATGATGGCGATGTTGCGGATATCTTCTCGTGTCATATGTAACCCTTCGTAATTTCTAGTATCATTCTGGTTGCGTTAATGAGGAATGAGGAGTGAGGTGTAATGAATGAGGAATGAGGAGTGAGGAATTAGGAATGGTGGAAAGATTGCTTGCGCAATCTATTGAATACATTAGGCACCGAGGGATTCGGAGGTGGTTTTGGTGATGGAGGAGAGGAGTTTACGGAGTTCACGGCAATCTGCAGCCAGGCTTTGGTGCCGCTCATCGGTCAGGTAGTCGGTATCATGCAGCAGATCAAGCCAATAGGCGGTCTCGGCGCATTCTTTGAGGGAGATGTACATCTTGGAAAGGAAATCTTTCTTACTGATCGCATATTCCGCTTCGGCAATATTCGCGCCGATGCTCGTGCCGCACCGCAGGATTTGGCGAAACAGGTCGTATGCGTGATGTGCATCGCACAAATTCTGATATAGTGTCACAATTTGCACGGCAAACTGCCTGCTTTTGTTCTGCACTGCCTTTGTATCACCCATACCCGTACATCAACCTTCATTCTGCATTCGTCATTACCCCGTATCCAATTCAAACGGTTGCGGAGCAACCGATCCGCCATTCCTAACTCCTAATTCCTCATTAATACTTAACTCGGTTTGCGGTATCGGACAATTCCAGCCCCGGATTGTTTTCGAGGGCCAGGCGGATGGACCACTCGTTTTCAAAGAGCAGCACGGGGCGCTGGTCGCCGTCGAAGGCGCGGCCGCTGGTGGAGGTGAGCTTGAGCTTCTCAATCGCCAAAGAGGGAGACGGAGAAGACTGCGAAGCGGAAACGGAGGCGGGCACCGCCCGCACCCAGCGGACGAAGCGGAAGGAGAGGGAATCTTTGCGCATGGTGACGTTGTACTCGAATTTCAGGCGGTGTTCCAGCACGTCGAACTGCAGCATGCCCACCACGCCGACCAAAAGCTCCTCAAAACCCGTCTCGGTGCGGGTGAACAGCTGAATCGCGCCTTCCTCGGCAAGCTGGGTGAGCCCCTTTAAAAACTGCTTGCGCTTCATGCTGTCCTCGGGGCGCACACGCGCGAAGTACTCCGGCGCAAAGATCGGGATGGACGAAAACTTAAGCTTCGGCCCGCTGGAGAGCGTATCGCCCAGGTGAAACATGCCCGGATCGAACAGCCCGATGATGTCGCCCGCGTAGGCGGTTTCCACGGCCTCGCGCTCGTTGGCCATGAATTGCTGGGGCTGCTTTAGTTGAATCTGCTTATCCTCGCCCGACAGCCACACGCTCATGTCCTTTTGAAACTCGCCGGAGACCACGCGGATGAACGCCAGCCGGTCGCGGTGCGCGGGGTTCATGTTGGCCTGAATCTTAAACACAAAGCCGGAAAAGAAATCGCTGTCCGGCGCGACCGGGCCCTGGTCGCTCTGCCGCGAAAGCGGCCCCGGCGTGATCTCCAGAAACGCTTCCAGAAACGGCTCCACGCCGAAATTGGTGATCGCCGAACCGAAAAACATCGGCGTGAGGTTTCCGTGCAGTACTAAATCGAGATCGAAAGGTTCGCCCGCGACGTCCAAAAGCTCAATCTCATCGCGCAAGCGCTTCACATAGTGCCGGTCGAGCCGGTGTTCGGCTTCATCCAATGTGATGCGGTGCTTCGCCGCGATGCGCGCCCCGTGCCCGCCGCCGGAATACAGGTCGATCTTCTCACAGCCGCGAATATACACGCCCTGAAAATCGCCGTCCACGCCGATGGGCCAGTTCATCGGCACGGAGCGGATGCCAAGCACGGTTTCGATCTCCTCCATCAGGGCAAACGGATCCTTGGCGGCGCGGTCCATCTTGTTGACGAAGGTGAAGATCGGGATGCCGCGCATCTTGCAGACCTTGAACAGCTTGATCGTCTGCGCTTCCACGCCCTTGGCCGCGTCGATGAGCATCACGGCGGCGTCCGCCGCGACGAGCACGCGGTAGGTATCCTCGGAGAAGTCCTGATGTCCGGGAGTATCGAGGATGTTGATGTGGTATCCGTGAAACGAAAACTGCATCGCCGACGTGGTGACTGAGATTCCGCGCTGCTTTTCGATCTCCATCCAGTCGCTGGTGGCGTAGCGCTCGGCCTTGCGCGCCTTCACGCTCCCTGCCTGACGGATGGCGCCGCCGTAGAGCAAAAGCTTCTCCGTCAGCGTGGTTTTGCCCGCGTCGGGGTGCGAAATAATGGCGAAGGTCCTTCGCTTCTCGATCTGTTTTAAATGGGCTTTGGTGGTTTGAAGCTGGGTCATCGGGCTGTAGCCTCCGCAACGGTGTGTATCGGGCACGGTTTTGTGCGTCGCCTTGCCCGCAATACGCGGGCGGACAGACGGCCTGCTCGGCAGGCAACCAACAAATGATTATGACAGAGAAGCGCTGGAAAGTCAATGTTTCCCGCGTATGTACGCAGGCTCGCCATAGCGCGGCCTGTAACGATCAAAGGAAACGGCCGCCGCTGCCTGCCGTTCCCTTCGCCCACAGAAAAGAGGGATGCGCCTTCGGCATACGCCGCGCATCCCTCCCGATGACAGGGTTTTTGTTATTTAAATACGATGCTGTCGATGATCGCCGCGTATTCCGGAGTGGTTTCGTAGTTGCCTTTGGCGCACTTGATGCTCAGCAGCACGCCGTTTTCGATGCGCAGGTAACTGGTCTGCTCAACGCCAGCAGCCGTGAACGTGGTGGCCCAGAAGGTTTTACCAAGCAGCGTAACCTCCGCGGGCGTCGTGCCGGAATAAGCGCTTGCGTTGCTTTCCGCCTGCTGTTTGGCGGAATCATCGGTTTGGTTTTCCCCGCGGAAATGCACCTCGATGATCTCGCCGCTCATCTTATACAGCTGTACGCCACCGTCCACAGCCATCGATTCCCAGCCTTCGGGCACGGTAACGGAGAATTTTTCCGCTTCGAACGTCACGCCGGCCAGCGCCTGCGGCGCAGCCTCCGCGGCAGGGGCGGTCGTCGCGGCCGGCGCGGTCCCGCCGGAGCACCCCGACAGCAGCACAAGCAGGGTCAGCGCAAAGAGCATCAAACTGATTTTTTTCATAGATACACACCTTTCATCAAAATATACGGTTCCTCCGGACAGTGTACAAAGTATCCGTTCGCCGGATATGCGCGGCGGTTATCCCCAACAGACAACAGCTGTTCATGCCCGCGCTGCGCGTTCCGGGCTTGCTCGCTCCCGGCGAATATCACCTCCATTCGCTCCAACGCTCCCCCAAAGGGCTCCTGTTTCAAGCGCCGCGCGGCCGGCTTTCCAGCGTTTCCTCTACAAGCCTTGCGCAGGCTTCCACATACTTGCCGCAGGGGCGCACCTCGTAATACGTATCGTCCCGTTTGGCGGGAACGGGAGAGGGCGCGATGTCGTTAAGCGCCAGCAGATCGCGGCAGACGACCGTGCCGTACTGCCGCCTGAACGCATCGGCATTTGCCTGCACCAGCGAATAGAGCTTTTCCTTCTTCTCCTGCTCGCCGGGCACGAAGCCGCCCGACAGCATGCCCAGCGCCATCACCGCGCCGGAAAACGCGCCGCAGATCTCCCGCAGGCCGCCCACGCCGCCGCCCATGGAAACCATCAGCTTCAAAGCCGTCTCCTCGTCCAGCCCCATTTCCGCATGAAACGCGGCAAACACGGACTGGGCGCAGTTGTGTCCCCGGTAGAAATAGTCATGAGCCTTTTGTTCTTTGGGCGTCATGCAATCGCTCCTCCCCTGTCAATACAGTACTACAATTATCGCATAAACCGCGTTCGCAGGCAACCGGTATAATAATGAGGAATGAGGAATGAGGAATTAAGAATGATGGAAAGATTGCTTCGCAATCTCCAGATTAGAATGATGATTAGTCGTTTCCTGCTATCACCGGGTAGTCCAGATATGCTGGTAGAAGATACGCTAAATGAAATCATTTGGTTGCGCAGCAACCATACCACCATTCCTAATTCCTCATTCCTAATTCCTCATTAACTTAGAATTGGTACTTCAACATTTCTCCAAGAATTTTTTAAAATACTATTGACAAGTCAAAGTCGGTTGTGTTATTGTCCTATTGTGATAATCGCGTAATACAGTAACACACATGCGGAGGTGAAACCATGGCATGGCAATTCGACCCGGACAGGCCCATCTATAAGCAACTGAAGGAGCGCATCCTCCTGGGCATCGTATCGGGTGCGTACGGCGCGGGCGCGCAGCTGCCCACCGTGCGGGAACTGGCGGAGGAAGCCGCCGTGAACCCAAACACCCTGCAAAAGGCGCTCTCGGAACTGGAGCGGGACGGGCTTTTATATACGCAGCGGACAAGCGGCCGCTTCGTAACCGAGGACAAGGCACTGATCGCAAAGGCGAAAACCGATCTGGCCGCCGGGGAGATCGGCCTGTTTCTTGCGAAAATGGCGGCGATCGGCTATGACGAGCGCGATGCCGTGATCCTGATCCAAAAAGCAAAGGAGAGAAAGAACGCATGACAATTCTCAGTTGTTCCGGCCTGACCAAGCGGTTTGGCAACACGTTTGCGCTGCATAAGGTGAGCCTGGATATCGAGGCAGGCCGCGTGGTGGGCCTGCTGAGCCCCAACGGCAGCGGCAAGACCACCTTTTTAAAGCTGTGCAACGGCCTGCTGACGCCGTCGGCCGGGGAAATCCGGATCGCGGGCATGGCCCCCGGCATCGAAACCAAGGCCATCGTATCCTTCCTGCCGGAGAACTCCTACTTCAACGACTGGATGAAGGTCAACGACATGCTTTCTTTCTTCGCCGATTTCTATGCGGATTTCGACGCGGTGAAGGCCGGGGAGATGCTCAGGGCGCTTGGCATCGGG
>JBDRTL010000150.1:0-2050 GCA_043824045.1 Bacillota bacterium | reverse complement strand
CGGCGAGGCGAACGCGCCGTTTTTCTCCATCAGCGGTTCGGACTTTGTGGAGATGTTCGTCGGCGTGGGCGCAAGCCGTGTCCGCGACCTGTTTGAGCAGGCCAAGAAGGCCGCGCCCGCCATTATCTTTATCGATGAGATCGACGCCGTCGGCCGGCACCGCGGCGCGGGCCTGGGCGGCGGGCATGACGAGCGCGAACAGACATTGAACCAATTGCTGGTCGAGATGGACGGCTTTTCCACCAATGAGGGCGTTATCGTGATGGCGGCCACCAACCGCCGCGATATTCTCGATCCCGCCCTTCTCAGGCCCGGCCGGTTCGACCGTCAGGTGACCGTGAACTTCCCCGATCTGCAGGGCCGCGTGGACATCCTCAAGGTGCACAGCCGGGGCAAGCCGCTGGGCAAGGACGTCGATTTGGAAAACGTCGCCAAGCGCATGCCGTTCTCCACGGGCGCGGATCTTGAAAACGTGATGAACGAGGCGGCGATCCTCGCCGTGCGCGACCGTAAAAAGAAGATTTCCCAGCGGCAGCTGGTCGAGGCCATCAGCCGCGTGCAGATGGGCCCGGAAAAGAAAAGCCACAAGGTGACTCCGCGGGATAAGCTGACCGTTGCGTTTCACGAGGCGGGCCATGCCGTGATCGCCAGCGTCCTGCCCGAGTGCGACGACGTGCATCTGATCACCATCGTGCCCCGCGGAATGTCCGGCGGCCATACCCTGAGCCTGCCGGCCGAGGAAAACGACAATATTTCCAAAACCAAGCTGCTGGGCATCATTACGATGGCGCTGGGCGGCCACGCGGCGGAGGAAGTGGCGCTGGACGATATTTACACGGGTTCTTCCAGCGATTTGAAGCGCGCCACGGAGCTTGCGCACCGCATGGTGACGCAGTTCGGCATGAGCGATCTGGGAACGATGTACCTGTCCAGCGACAACGAGGTGTTTGTCGGCATGGCGTTCGGGCAGAGCCGCGAGTTCAGCGAGCAGACGGCCGCTTCGATCGACGTCGAGGTGAAGCATATCGTGGACGAGAGCTACAAGCGTGCCGTAAAACTGCTGGCCGACAATAAGGATAAGCTGACGCGCGTCGCCGAAGCGCTTTTGAAACACGAGACGCTCAACTTAAAAGAGTTCGAGGCCGTGATGCGCGGCGAAGAGCTGCCTGACGAGCTGGAACCCGAGTTCAAGGATGAGGAGCCCGAGGAAGAGGAACCTATCCGCGAACTGCCCAAAAAAGAACACGTGAAAGACGCTCCCGAACACGACGCGCATGCCTTCGCGCCGCTGCAAAAGGGCGCGGCGGATGATAACGAACCGTTTATCGAACCGTGAAACCGCTTGTCGACCTCCATATCCACAGCATTTACAGCGACGGAACCTGCGGCGTAGACGAAATCTGCGCGCAAGCCGTGAAGCGCGGCGTGCAGACCATCGCGCTGAGCGATCACGATACCACCGGCGGCCTTGCTCCGATGCGGGAAGCGGTGGATGCGGTCAACCGCGGCGTGCACCGTCTGACGCTGATTCCCGCCCTTGAGCTCAGCAGCGGCGAAAGCGGCCTGACGCACGTGCTGGGATACGGCATTCATCCGGGCGCGGAACCGCTCGAAAGCGAGCTGGCGACGCTCAAGCGTATACGCATGGAGCGGAACCTGGAAACCATCCGCCTGATGGAGAGGATGCTGAAGCGGGAACTCCTGCCGGAAGCGGCGCTCCAAAACGGCGGGCCGGACCCCGCGCTGGGCAGGATGCATGTGGCGCGCCTGTTAATGGATCATCACATCGTACGCTCGGTGGACGAAGCGTTTCGTAAATATCTTGGCGTCGGCAAACCTGCGTATCTTCCGCTCCATCATATGTCCACGGAAGGCGCGATCGGCGCTCTTCGCAAATCCGGAGCCGTTCCCGTACTGGCCCACCCGGTTCGCATCGGCGTGCTGGACGACGATGCGGACCGGACGATTGCGTATCTGAAAGCGTGCGGGCTGATGGGGCTGGAGGTATTCCATCCGTCGGCGTCAGAACCGGACGTCAAACTGCTGTACC
>JBDRTL010000149.1:0-5012 GCA_043824045.1 Bacillota bacterium | reverse complement strand
CGCGTCCGTGCTGTTGGGCGAGCGCGAGGTGGATTACGGCGTGCACGGGTTCGATCCGCAGCGGAGCCTGTCCGTTTTCTCGTATTTTGGTTCGCCGGAGGGTCTGGAGGACGACTGGGTTGCGTACTGCTCGGCGGCGCTGATTCACCGGGGGCAAACGGTGGGCGTGCTCGTCTATTCGGCTTCGGCGGGCGACCTGATGGCCGGCCTGATTTCGTTGCAGAAGAACATGATCGTCTATTTCCTCATCGCCGCCGTCGCGGCGATGATTATCGCGCTGTTTTTATCCCGCGTCATCACCAAGCCGATCGATTTGCTCACCCGCGGCATCCAGCGCATGGGGCGCGGGGATCTGTCCGTCCGCGTGCCGGTGAAGGGCGGGGGAGAGCTCAAAAAGCTTGCGGAAACCTTCAACTCAATGTCCGAAAAGCTGGAAAGGCTGGATAAGAGCCGAAACCAGTTCGTATCCAACGCCAGCCACGAACTGAAAACCCCGCTGTCCACGATGAAAATTCTTCTGGAAAACATCATCTACCAGCCAGACATGGACTTAAACCTGCGCACTGAATTTTTAACCGACGTGAACCTCGAGATCGACCGGCTGAACCTGATCATCTCCGACCTGCTGACGCTGGTATCGATGGATACCAAGGCGATGCGCCTCAGGCTTGAAACCTTCAAGCTGTCCGACATGATCCGGGACGTGGTGCAGCGTTTGTCCGTGGTCGCCGAGCAAAAGCATCAGGAAATCAAGGTCAACCTCGCGGAAGGGTGCGAAATGCACGCCGACTACGCCAAGCTCACGCAGGTCATTTATAACATACTGGACAACGCCATCAAGTATACGTCGCAGGGCGGGCTCATCCGCGTGCGGCTGATCCGCTCGGGGCGCAACGCCGTCATCACGATCGCCGACAACGGTTCGGGCATCCCCAAGGAAGACCAGGCCCATATCTTCGACCGCTTCTACCGCGTGGACAAGGCGCGCAGCCGCGATACGGGCGGCACGGGCCTGGGCCTGTCCATCGTGCACCAGTTTGTGCTGATGCACGGCGGCAACGTAACCGTGGACTCAACAGAGGGCGTCGGCTCCACCTTCACCGTCGAGCTGCCGATGGGCGGCCACCTGGGAGGGGACGCATGATGAACCACAAAACGCGGGGTTTTCTTCTAGCGATACTCCTCATCCTGCCGCTTTTGCTCGGCGGATGCTATGAACAGCTGAACCCGCTTTACAAAAACGAAGCGACGCCCGCGCCGGGGCTTTCCGGGGAGCTCCACGCGGCGGCGGCGGACGACACAAACCTAAGCCAGATCAAGGCGACTCTGTATTTCCGCTATCTGGACGAGCCGATGCTCGCCGGGGAAAGCCGCGTGCTCACCGTGCGCCGCGACCAGCGGCCCGAGCAGGCGATTATCGAGGCTTTGCTGGAAGGGCCCAGAGCGGGCAACGCGGACCTGCGGCGGCTGATTCCCGCGGACACGCAGATGGAGGGCATCTCCAGCCGCGATCAGGTGCTGTTCATCACCTTCAACGAAGCCTTTTTACTGGACGATATCCCGGACGGCTGGGAAACGGATGAGGACTGGCGCGTGGAAGCGCCGCTGCTTAGAAAGCTGATTACGCAGAGCATCGTGGCGTCGGTCACGGAGAGCTATCCGTATACGGGCGTACAGTTTCTGGTGCACCGGGCAAACGAGGTGCAAACGAGCCTTCGGCTCGGCAACGAATACTTTCTGGACGGATCGGCGGGCCTGAGCGAGCCGATCCTCCGCGACGAGGCGCTGCTGCTCACGCCGCAAAGCACCGTGAAAACGCTGCTGGGCGCCTGGTCGCAGAAGGATTTCGAGCGCATGTACCTGTACCTGGCGCAAACCGGAAAGCCTGCGTATTCGGCCTTTGTGGAAGCGCTGGACGCGGCGCCGTCGGTGGAGGTGTTCTCGATCAGCGGCGGCAGCGTGTACGCGGACGGGCAGACGGCGGTCGTGATGGCGTACCTGCGGCTGATCCGTCAGGGCGCGGACGCGGAGCCGCTGAGCTATCCGCTGCTGTTAACCCGCGAAAACGACGTGTGGAAGATGGAGTATACGCGCCTCAAGGCGTTGATGCTTGGAACTTGACGTGGGGAGAATGGGCATGAGAGGACGAAAAAAGGTTCGGGCGATGCTTATGGTGCTGTGCGCTGCGCTGTGCCTTTCTTCCTGCATGAACGCGGGCATCCCGGTCAGCGAGGACCGGAATTACGCTTTGCCCGACGTGCAGACGGCCTATGCCGCGCCGATTGGCGACGCGGCGCTGGAATACATGGAACCGGCCGTGTTCTACCTGCCCCGCCACGACGGCAACCGACTGATCACCGTAACGGACACCATCCCGCTGTCCGAGGGGCGGCTGACGGCGGAAAGCGTCGTGCGGCTTTTGCTGGAACAGCCGGGCAGCGCCGTCGCCTCGCCGCTGGGCGGGGACGTGAAGCTGTCGCTGTACGGCGCAAACCCCGTGGAGGTCAGCGGCGACGTGGCGACGGTCAACCTCTCGGCGTCCGCGCTGCAGCTGGACAGAAGGACTTTGTTCCTCGTCAGCCGCGCCATCACGAACACGCTGACGGAGATGGAGCCTATCCAGTATGTGAATACGCTGGTCATGGACAAGAAACTCGCGCTCGACCTCGGGGCTACTTTGCCGGTGGGCGCGCTGACCCGCAGCATGGGCGAGGATATCGGCGCGCTGTACGATCAGCTGCTGTCCCGCCGCGTACTGGCCGTGGAGAAGGCTTCCGAAAAGCGCCTGAACGCGACGGTGACGCTCTATTTCCCGCTCTCCGCGATCCATGGCATCATTGCGGAGGCGCGCAACATGACCTTTTTAAGCATGGAGCCCGCGGATATGGCCGTCGCGCTGATGCAGGAGATCGCAAACGGCGCTGCGGCGGTGAAGGGCTCTCCGGCCATGCCGCTGCTCGCCGAATACCTGACCGAAAAGCCCGAGATCTCGCAGCCGTTGGGCGTCGGCGGCAACCTGATTACGCTTAGATTCAGTTACCTGTTTGACGAGATGCTTAAGGCGGTGGACGTGTCGCGCGCCAGCTGCATGGCGGCGCTGTGCTATACGCTGACCACCTTCCTGCCAAGCGTCGCGGGCGTCGAGGTATACGTGGACGGCACGCTCGTGGAGCATGTGATGCTGGGCGGCACCAGCGGCATATTGTTTGATAACGGCATTCAAAGGCGCGTGGACTTCGCGCAGCTTTTGATGGACAACTGCACGCTGTACTTCGCGGATACGGCGGGGCAGAAGCTCAAAGCCGTCAGCCGTCCCATTCCGTTCTACCAGACGTCCAGCCCCCGCGCGCTGCTAAACGAGCTGTTCAAAGGCCCGCAGGCGGAGGACAGCGAGCAGAACGTGCGCGGCATGATTCCGCAGGGAATGCTTAAAGATTCCGACATCATCGGAATCTCTCTGAGCGGGGATACCCTGCTTGTGAACTTTTCCAATACGTTTTTGCAGGCGGGCGTCGGGATTGCCGGTGAGGACGACCGGCTGCTTGCGTACTCGCTGGTCAATACCCTGCTGCATGCCGCAAGCGCCAGGCGCGCGGCCTTCTTCGCGGGCGGAAGTCCAATGGAGGGCTTTACGGACGAGATCTCCTGGAAGGGCTGGTTTTTGATGAACGTGGGAATCGTCGCCGATTAGAACGTAATTTTCGTCTCGAAATAGGCTACCAGCTCGTCGATCTTCAGGCGGATCTGCTCCATGGTATCGCGGTCGCGCACGGTGACGGTGCCGTCCTCCACGGTGTCGAAATCAATCGTGACGCAGTACGGAGTGCCCACCTCGTCCTGGCGGCGGTAGCGCTTGCCGATGGAGCCCGTCTCGTCGTAATCCACCATGAATTTTTTGGACAGTTTTTCATATACCGAGGTCGCCAGCTCGCCCAGCTTGTTTTTCTGCAGGGGGAGCACGGCGGCCTTAATGGGCGCGAGCGCCGGGTGCAGGCGCAGCACCACGCGGCTGTCGCCGCCGCCCAGATCTTCTTCGGCGTACGCGTCGCACAGGAAAGCCAAAAGCACGCGGTCCGCGCCCAGCGAGGGCTCGATCACGTAGGGGATAAAGCGCTCGTTGGTGAGCGGATCGATATATTCCATGCTCTCGCCGCTCACGCGCTGGTGGGCTTTCAGATCAAAATCCGTGCGGTCGGCCACACCCCACAGTTCGCCCCAGCCGAACGGGAAGCGGAACTCAAAGTCCGTGGTGGCGTTGGAGTAGTGCGATAGCTCTTCTTTTTGATGGTCGCGCAGACGCAGGTTTTCCTCCCGCATGCCCAGGGTTTTCAGCCAGTTTAAGCAGAACGCGCGCCAGTAGGCAAACCATTCCATATCCTCGCCGGGCTTGCAGAAAAACTCCAGCTCCATCTGCTCAAACTCGCGGGTGCGGAAGATGAAGTTGCCCGGCGTAATCTCGTTGCGGAACGATTTGCCGATCTGGCATACGCCCATGGGGAGCTTGCGGCGCGTGGCGCGTACAATGCTCTTGAAGTTGACGAAAATGCCCTGCGCGGTTTCCGGGCGCAGGAACAGTTCCGTTGCGCTGTCCTCGTTGACGCCCTGATGGGTTTTAAACATCAGGTTAAACTTGCGGATGCCCGTAAAGTCCTGCTTGCCGCAGGTCGGGCAAACGATCTGGTGCTCTTTGATATAGGCTTCGTACCGCTCGTCGCTCCAGCCGTCGGCAAGGATCTCCTCGCCGCGTGCCCTGCCCCAGTCCTCGATCAGCTTGTCGGCGCGGAAGCGCTCCTTGCAGGCTCTACAGTCCATCAGCGGATCGTTGAACGTGCCCACGTGCCCGCTGGCGACCCACACGTTGCGGTTCATCAGAATGGCGCTGTCCAGGCCGACATTGTACTTGTTTTCCTGCACAAACTTCTGCCACCAGGCGCGCTTTAAGTTGTTTTTCAGTTCCACGCCCAGCGGGCCGTAATCCCAGGCGTTCGCCAGGCCGCCGTAGATCTCGCTGC
>JBDRTL010000148.1:0-3072 GCA_043824045.1 Bacillota bacterium | reverse complement strand
GCCCCGGATGCTAGATCACCTGTGCGATGCGTGCGCGGCGCATTTCGAATCGCTTAATGCGTTTCTAATCGCGGCGGAGCTTGACTACGGCGTGGATACCGGCATCGTGCGCGGGCTGGATTACTACACCAGGACGGTGTTTGAAATCACCACCGATTATGAAAACGGCACGCTCACCGTGTGCGGCGGCGGCCGCTACGACGGGCTGATGGAAGAGCTTGGCGGGCCGAGCATTCCGGCCGTCGGGTTCGGGATGGGTATGGAGCGCGTGCTGATGCTGCTGGACGCGCTGACTGATGGCAAGAGGATTCTGAAGGCCGCCGAAAGCACGCCGGACGTTTACATCGCCCCGCTGGATCAATCGCTCGCCCCCACGGCCTTTCACCTTTTAAAGGAATTCCGGGAGTTAGGGCTGAAGGCGGACATGAACCACACCACGCGGGGGCTTCGGGCGCAGTTCAAGTACGCCGACAAGCTAAACGCTTCCTTCGTGGCAATCCTTGGGGAAGACGAAGCCAAAAAAGGCGTGATTAAGCTCCGCGATATGAAAAGCGGCGACGAATGGGAAGCGGATTTGAAGCTCGCCGCGTGCGAACTGAAGGAACGGATCCGGAAGCAATCGGAGGAGGAAATATCCCCATGAATAAGCGGACGCACTACTGCGGGGAGATCACAAAAGCGGAAGCGAACGAAACAGTCGTTTTGAATGGCTGGGTGCAGCGCACCCGCAATCTGGGCGGCTTGATTTTTATCCAGCTACGGGACCGCTCCGGAATCGTGCAGGTGGTCGCGGACAGCACGCGGCTGAACGCGGACGCCTTCCAGGCCGCCGAAAGCCTGCGCGGCGAATATGTGACCGAGGTGATCGGCACGGTGCGGCTGCGCGCCGCCGACGCCGTCAACAAACAGATGAAGACCGGCGAGATTGAAGTGTTTGCCAGCTCCATCACCGTCATCAACGCCAGCAAAACGCCGCCCATCTATATAGAGGACGGTGTGAACGAGCAGGAATCCGTGCGGCTTAAGTACCGTTATCTCGACATCCGCAGGCCGAGCGTGCAAAACATGCTTCGGCTCCGCCACCGCGTGATCAAGAGTATCCG
This sequence comes from Bacillota bacterium, assembly GCA_043824045.1. Classification (GTDB taxonomy): domain Bacteria; phylum Bacillota; class Clostridia; order Christensenellales; family Aristaeellaceae; genus CAXXOK01. Next base: position 1,969 of record JBDRTL010000148.1, on the reverse strand, counting down.
CGACTGCATCGACGAGCAGGGCTTTATCGAAGTGGAAACGCCCATCCTCACCAAATCCACGCCCGAGGGCGCGCGCGATTATCTGGTGCCCTACCGGCAGAAACCGGGCCTGTTCTACGCGCTTCCCCAGAGCCCGCAGATTTACAAACAGCTGTTGATGGTGGGCGGGCTGGACCGGTACTGCCAGTTCGCGCGCTGTTTCCGCGACGAGGACGGCCGCGCCGACCGCCAGGCGGAGTTTACACAGTTCGACATGGAAATGAGCTTTGTGGAGCCCGTCGATATTCAAAACGTGATCGAGAAAATCTACCGCCACCTGTTCAAGGAAGTGATGGATGTCGACGTTGCGCTGCCGCTGCCGCGCCTGACCTGGCGCGACGCCATGGCGCGTTTCGGAAGCGATAAGCCGGATCTGCGCTTCGGCATGGAGATATCGGACGTCGGCGAAACCGTGCGCGGCTGCGGCTTTTCCGTGTTTGAAAACGCGGTGGCGGACGGCCGGACCGTTTGCGCCGTCTGCGCCAAGGGCGCGGGAATCCTTACCCGCAAGCAGCTGGACGCGCTTGTGGAGTTTGTGAAAACTTATCACGTCAAAGGGCTTGCATGGGCCGTGCCGCAGGAGGACGGAACCATCCGCTCAAGCTTCGCCAAGGCCATGCAGGGCGACAGCATGCAAAAGCTGCTTGCCGAAGTTAGCTGCGGCGCGGGCGACGCGCTGTTCGTGATCGCCGATCAGAAGCGCGCCGCTTTGACTGCCATGGGCCAGCTGCGCCTGCGGCTCGGCCACGAGCTCCACCTGATCGACACCTCGCAGTATAACCTGGTATGGATTACCGAGTTCCCGCTGTTCTCCTGGGACGAGGAAGCGCACCGCTACGTCGCCGAGCATCATCCCTTTACGTCGGTGATGGACGAGGATGTCGAACGGATGGAAACAAACGACCTCGGCTCGGTGCGTGCCAAGGCGTACGATTTGGTTTTAAATGGCGTGGAGATGGGCAGCGGTTCCATCCGCATCCACCGCAGCGACTTGCAGGCCAAGATGTTTGAGACCATCGGGCTGACCCCCGAGGAAGCGGACAGCAAATTCGGATTCCTGCTGGAGGCCTTCAAGTACGGCACACCGCCCCACGGCGGGTTTGCCTTCGGCATCGACCGCCTGGTGATGGTACTCACCGGCGCGGACAGCCTGCGCGAGGTGCTGGCTTTCCCCAAAAGCCAGGCAGGCGTCGATCTGATGATGGACACGCCAAGCGCCGTGCAGGGCGACCAGCTGGATATGCTCAGGCTCAAGGTTGAAAAGACGTGATCAGCGTTTCAAAAGGCTGCCTGTACGTCAATCTTGTCTTGACAAGCAACCACACGGCCATTATAATAAAATGGTTAAGCTATGATCGTCAGCATGCCAAAGGCATAGCGGACGCTCTGATGAAACCCTAAGGAGTTGTACAGAATGGTTCGTACGTTTCAGCCCAAGAAAAGGCAGCGCAGCAAGGTTCACGGCTTCCGTGCCCGCATGTCCACCAAAAACGGCCGCCGTGTATTGGCTGCCCGCCGCCGCCGCGGCCGCAAAGTCCTCAGCGCATAATGCAGCGGTTCATTAAGATGTGATGGCTTACCCGCTCCCATCTTTTGCTTTCGGGTGAAGTGGGCACGGGTTTTTCAATGTCAGCTGGAACCGGACTTCATGAAGCGGGGGTTTTCAAGTGCAGAAGCAGTATCGGCTGTGCCGCAACAGGCAGTTCAGCTATGTATACCACCGCGGGGCGCGCGCTTCCTGCAAGGATCTCACCCTGATCTACGCCAAAAACGCGCATAAGCGCGTCGGGTTTTCGGTCAGCAAGAAAGTCGGGAGCGCCGTGGTGCGCAATCTGGTCAAGCGGCGGCTTCGGGAATGCGTGCGTCCGCTGCTGCCGGAACTTAAAAGCGGCCTGTACGTCGTCATCGCCCATCCTTCCTCCGCTGAATG
>JBDRTL010000147.1:0-5422 GCA_043824045.1 Bacillota bacterium | reverse complement strand
CGCATCACATAGAGGGACATACCGTCGCGGCAGTTGTAGTAGGCCATGATCTCGCGCAGGATCCGCCTGCCCTGACTGTAGTTCCCTTCAATCATAAGATTGGAGAATTGCCGTTCGGCGTCCACGATGTCGTAGTCTTCCCAGACGATGTCGCTGGAAAACATCGTGGAGTCATACAGGATTACGCGCTTGTCCGTCACCGCGATAAAGTCCGCGTATTCCTTGGCTTTCAAGGCGTTGGCGTAGGATTCGTGAATGTGCTCCAGCTGATCGCGCGCATCGCCGATATAGATGGACATGGAAGCGAGTGCCGGCTGCTCCACCGCGTGCTGTATCATTCTCTCGCCGATCTGCTGGGCAAGGAACTGCGCGTCGCTGTGGCTGACGCCGGAGGCGAAGCACAGAATGGCCGCGAACGCGCCATTGTCCGGCTGGATAACGCTTTGGCACGCACGCCCCGCGCATTCGGAGATCAGCAGGTTCAGGCTGCCGGTGAGCGCCTTGCGGGTCTCCGGCGTAACGGCCGTATCGTCCTCGCCCAGGTCAATCAACGCTGCGAAAAACACGGTGCCGGTGAAAATTGCGTCCAGAGGCATACGCCGTTCTTTTTCCAGTGTGTTCAGGCTGCCGGATAAAATGGAGTGGATCAGCTGCGCGTTCGCCGCCTGGCTGAGCTGCTCGATTTCGGAATGCATCCGGTCGCCCGCGTTTAGCAGCTCCTTGAGCTTGAGGCCGAGCGCCGTGAAATCGTCGCTGGACATTTCGGGGATCTGCGCGGTCCGTTTCAATTGCTGAATCGGCTTGTAGTTGTGCTTGGCCAGCATATAGGCGATCAGCAGCCCCAACCCCAGCGCCCCGCATGTGAATGCGAAGAACGTGAGCTGGACGTTGCGCAAATCGCGCAGAAACGTTTCGCGGGGTACCGCGAGCACATAGCGGAAATCGGTGATTTTGGAATCCACATAGGTGACGACAAGATCATTGTGCTGTATATGCCCTTGCCCGAACAGCTCGGACAGGGCGGTATAATCCACCGGATCGCCCGGCGCGTAGCCGCCGAACACCGAGCCGTCCGGCAGGAGCATGTAGGCGGAACCGTGGACGGTTTCGCTGGTTTTATTCAGCAGGTCTTCAATCGCATTGGAGTTTAATACGGTGATTATAGTGATTACCGGCCGGTTTTCTTTCGTCCGCGTACCCAGCGTCTGGAGCATGATAAGGCTTTTGCCGCCGTCCAGAACGTAGAAATCGTGCTGATGGTTTTCCCCCATCAGCACATAAAAACGCTCAAGGGGCAGCTTGATCCGCTGGGTGATGATCTTGTCCAGCTGGTTGGTGCGCGTGTAGATGTGCCCGGCGTCCAGCAGGCATTCCAGATCTTTGCAATAGACGTAAATATACTTGATCAGCGCCTGCTGCACCGAAAAGTTGGCCAGGTATTTGGCGCGCTGATGAACCTCGTAGTATTTGGCCGCATCAAAGGGAAGAGACATGTATTTCAGCCGAATCAATGTAGACGACACGGTGATGGTGTCGCTGACGTTGCTGATGGTTTTTAATTGTTCGTCTACCACATTGCCTACCTGGTGCACGGACATCATGCCGTTTTCGTAGGCCTTGCGGGTGAGCGTTTCCGAAGCGTTGAAGTACAGCGCTGCCCCGGCGACCATCGGGATGAGGAGAACGATGATATAACAAACGATCCAGAAACGGAATGTGCGTGATCTCCAAAAGGAGCTCTGCATCCTGCTCTCCTTCAATATCCCGTCGTTCACTAGCATTCAAAATACGCTTGTGGTATACCGTTACAGGCGAATATCTGCTTTAAACATAGTATGTGCGTTCTTTTTTGTCAATATACAGAAATTAATCAGGCAATCAGCCAAAATTGCACAAGGATGCCATGAAATAGCGGGAAAGGCAGGCGTTTCCCCGTTCCTGGGTCCGGCGATCCGTCGGAAGCGCACGAAAAAGCGCCTTTGGGCAGCGCCTTTCTTAAAAAAGATTCAATTGCGCCCGGTTTGCGTTTGCGTTTGAATCTGACGGTATGCACGGGCGGTTTGGTTTCCCTGCGCGGGAATGCGGCCGATGCCGCGCGAAGCGCCGGGGTGCCGGGGCGGGGAGAAGGAGGGTGAAACTCACTGCCCCGGCACGGTAAAACTGCGCCTATCGTCAGCTCTGCTCCATCCGTAAGGGGAGCAGAAGGCGGGAATGGTATTCGCCTGAACAGTGGATAAGGTTATGGGATATCACGCAATCCGTATCGTCGGGCGGGCGTACCGCTGTGCCGTAGTTGACGTCGTATTTGGGGAATGCGCTGCCCGTGATTTCCAGCGCCAGCCGGTGGCCGGCCCGGACGGTATAGCGCACATGGCCAAGCAGTACATCGACAGGGTATACCTTGCCGCTATCGAGGGGTTCGCTTATCCAGCGGTTGCGGTAGCGCGCACGCGTCGCGCCGTCGCAGACGACGAACGCGGAGCCGTCCGGCGCAACGTCGTACAGCCGCATGCTCACGTCCGCGTCTTTCGCGTCGGAGGAGAGGAAGACTTTCGCGCGCACGAGGCCTAAGATGATCAGCGGCGCTTGCGCGGATTCAGACAGATAGCGCAGCGTGTCCGGCCCCTGGGTTTTGAGTTTGCCTGCGGCGCCCAAGGGGATAAAGGGCAGCGGATGCTGCGGGTCGTGGACGTATTCGTCCGCGGCGCTGCCGGACGCTTGCCGGCCTGCGAGCCGCCCTCCGCCTTGCAGGAAGTATACATGCGCCGCGTCTTGCCCGTCATCCCACCGGTCGCCTTCCCAGGCGGTTTTCGTAACGATATCAAAATACCGGTACGGCTTCCATGCGGGCTTATCTCCGCCTTTGAGCCAGCAATCGAACCATTGTGCCATTTCCTGCTGGATATCCACGGCGGCCTCGCCGGTTTCCAGCGCGCTGTCGGCGCGGGCGGGTGTTTCGCCGTGCTGCCAGGGGGCGATGAGTACGCGGCTGTCCGTGCCGTTTTCCCGCTGCACGCGGCAGTGCTCGATCATTGGCGTGCGGGCCGGGTCGTACCAGCCTGCGATATAGAAGGCGGGTACGCGTACTCCGCTTAAGTCCATATCCCGGCCTTCCTTGTGGATGAGGCCGAAATCGTCGTACCCCTCTACGAGATGTTCGTAGTAGTCCTTCATGAGCGGAAAGGGCGTATCCTTGACGGCGGGCATGTCTTTGAGCGGGCGGTGCAGGAGCTGTCGGGCGGGATAGTCTTTCATGTAGTCAAGCAAAAGCGGCAGATACTTGCGCGTCGTTTTCCCGTCGTACCGGCCGTCGCGCAGGCGGCTGATCTGCCGGGACATGCACCAGCCGAGATGCGAGTAGAACATAAACCCGCGGTTATCGCAGTCGCGGTTGACGCTGACGCTTGTCTGCATTGGGCAGATGGCTTTTAAATGCGCGGGATTTTCCGCAGCCGCCATCAGTTGCAGGTATCCGGCGTAATAGTTGCCGATCATGCCGACGTTGCCGTCCGCGTATTCCTGCGCCGCCAGCCATTCGATGGTATCGTAGCCGTCTTTGCCGTCGGCGGTGAAGCGGTCGAACTCGCCGTCCGACTCCCCGAGGCCCCGCGCGTCTTGAATGAACACGGCGTAGCCGCGGCGCACGAAGTATGCCGGGTCGTACTGGCCGAAGGCGCGGGGCAGCGTATTTTTGCGGAAGATCGTGCGCCACAAAAGCAGGGGGAATTTCCCCCGCTCCGCCGGCCTGTACAAATCGCCCCGCAGAATCACGCCGTCGCGCATAGGGGTTTCGACGTTGAACTCGCACAGCATTTCGTTTGTGTTCATGTTACGCGAACTCCTTGGTGCGCTTGCGGATGGGGAGCCACTGGATGAACACATCCAACCACCTGTCCCAGAATTCAAAATCGTGGAATCCCGTGCTGTCGAAGAATTTGATATCGAAGGGATTGGGAAGGCTCCTGAAATACGCGATGTCTTCTTTGACCGCTTTATAGCAGCCGTCCGCCGTGCCGCAGCAGGAAAAGATTTTGGGAAGCGGCTTGCCGCTTTCCGACGCAAGGCGCGCCAGATAGCGGTTATCGTGTTCGGTATTATGCGCCTTGGTCAGGTCGCCGTCGTCCGTGCCGAACACCTGCCAGCGTATGAAGTTCAGCGGCGCGCGCTTGCCGCCCTCGGCCATGCCCCCCGCGCCCATCATGTCGATGAAGTTCGCGCAGGAGAAGATGCCCATGGCGGCGTACAGCTCCGGTTTGGTGAAGCCCAGCTTCATCGTGCCATGGCCGCCCATGGACATGCCCATGATGAAATTATCCTCGCGCTTTTCGGAAATGGGGAAATAGCCGCAAAGCATCCGTGGCAACTCCTCGGTGACGTAATCGAAGTAGCGGCCGCCGTCGGTGTTGGCATAAAAGCTGATTTCCACCGAGGGCATCACCACCGCGATGCCGCGTTTTTGCGCATACCGTTCAAGCGACGTAAAGCGCTGCCACATCGTGTGATCGTCGCTCGCGCCGTGCAAAATCCAGAGCACCGGGAATTTTCCGTTATCCAGCCGGCGCTCCTCGCTCATCTCGGGCAGGATCACGTGAATGGACGCCTTGCGTGTCAGGCACTCCGAATGGAGTTGCATTTGAATAAACGACATGTCATTCCCCCCTGTCTTTCATGGCCGCGTCCAGAAAAACCGGAAGCCACTTGTCCCAGAATTCCCAGCTGTGCGTGCCGTGTTCGGTATGGAACTCGTATCGGAAAGGATTGCCTTCGAACTTCTCGAAAAACGCCTTGAGCCCGAGGCCGACCGGATAGGCGTGGTCCTCCATGCCTACGGCGTGGAATACCTTCGGCGCGGGTTTCTTCTCCCGGATCAAGCTTTCGGCGTTCAGCAGCACGTCGTGTTCCGGATTTCCCTTCAGGTCGCCGGTGTCTTCCACGCCGAAATTGACCATATTGACGCTCTTGCGGCCGGGGCCGCCGGGCGCCGCCGGGCCACCCGCGGACTTGGCGCGCAAATACTCCAGCGGGATGATGCTGGAGGCGGAAAATACGCCGATCGCTCCGTAAAGGTCGGGTCTGCGCATACCCAGCGAGATGGCGCCGCTGCCGCCAAGCGACAAGCCGGCGATGAAATTATCCTCCCGCTTCTGAGACAGGCGGGGACAGATGTGCCTGACGGTCCTGGGCAGTTCCTGCGTGAGAAAATCGAAATAATCCGCGCCCCAGAACATGTTGCAGTAACGGCTGTAACCCGCGTGCGGCATGATGACCGCGATATTGTGCTTATTCGCATAGCGGCGAATGCCGGTTTCTTCCACCCAGTCGTTTTCGTTCCCGCCACCGCCGTGTAAAAGCCATAGCACGGGATATTCGCCTTCCACACGATCGTCCGGCAGGATCATGTTGATGGCGGTCCACAGCCATA
>JBDRTL010000146.1:0-4671 GCA_043824045.1 Bacillota bacterium | reverse complement strand
CCGCGCGGGCCACGCCGTGGAGCGCTTCGTTCCACCAGTTGTACGCGGGTATGCTAAGTCGCGGAACAGCCGCCGCGTGGTAAGTCAACTGGGACGCCTTTTCGTTAAGCGTCATCTGCCCGACAAGCGCGGACGCGAGTTTTCTTGCTTTTTCCCTGGTCATTTTCGATTCCTCCCGTGTTATCGCTTTTGATATCGCTTATACAGCGTATTGAGCGCGGTCGCCAGTTTATTCTGGTACTTTTTGGAGCCGCGCCGCATGCTGCCGATCAGTTCGGCTATGCGCGCGCCCGCTTCCGTCAGGCGGCCGTAGGCCGCGCTTTCGGGCGCCTGCGGTTCGGCCTCGGGCTTTGCCCCGGCCGGTTCCGGCGCCAGCCTGGGCCTTGGCGCTTCCTCCGCGCGTTCGATCTTTTGCCTGTTGCCTTCCTTGAGCATCACGTCCTGCGTCAGATCCCAGCTCTCGCCGTTGTAGGGCGCGGTGGCCTTAAGCCCCAGCTCGCTTCGGATACGCCCGGCGAACAGCTCGGTAACCTCGTCGTCGCCGTGCAGCACGAACACATGGCGGGGCTTTACGGTAAACGCACCGATCCACTCCATCAGCCCGTTGTTGTCCGCGTGGCCCGAGATGCCGTTCAATTGGCGGATTTCCGCCTTCACGCTGATCGTTTCGCCAAACAGCTTGACGGTATCCGCACCGTCCTGCAATATGCGCCCAAGCGTTCCCACGCTCTGATAGCCCACGAACAGCACCGTGCATTCCGGCCGCCAGAGATTGTGCTTTAAGTGATGGCGCACGCGGCCCGCGTCGCACATGCCGCTGGCGGAGATGATCACCTTGGGCGTCGGATCCAGGTTGATCTGCTTGCTCTCATCGGCGGTCAGCGCCACCTGCAGCCCCCCGAAGCTCAGGGGATTGATTCCCTGCTTCAAAAGCGCGACGGTGTCCCGGTCCATGTACTCGTACATGTGTTCCTTGAACACCTGCGTCGCCTCGATAGCCAAAGGGCTATCCACATACACGGGAAAATCGGGGCACGCCGTCACCATCCCGTCCTGCTGGATCCGGCGAAAGAAATATAAAAGCTCCTGCGTGCGGCCTACAGCAAAGCTCGGAATGACCACGTTGCCGCCGCGCTGAAACGTCGCGTTCAAAATCTCCGCCAGCGCGCCGGTCAAATCGGGCACCTCACCGTGGGAACGGTCGCCGTAGGTGGATTCCATCACCACAAAGTCCGCCTCGGTGAAGTAGCGCGGATTGCGCAACAGTGGCTGGTTCTTGTTGCCGATATCGCCGGAAAAGACGATTATTTGCGTCTTCCCGCCCTCGGTCACGCTCACCTCGATGGACGCCGAGCCCAGCATATGCCCCACGTCGATCATGCGGATGGAAATGCCACCGAAAACGTCTACCCGCGTCATGTACTTGCAGGGGGTGAACAGCTTGATGGTCTCCGCCGCGTCCTGCGTGGTGTAGGCCGGTTCCCCGGGCTGCTCGCCCTTGCGCACGGCCTTGCGCCCCTTCCACTCGGCTTCCATTTCCTGAATGTGCGCCGAGTCCATCAGCATGATGGCGCACAGGTCCTCCGTCGCCTCGGTGGTAAAAATCCTGCCGCGAAAGCCCTTTTTGTATAAAAGCGGAAGCCAGCCGCTGTGGTCGATATGCGCGTGCGTGAGAAACACGCAGTCGATCGACGCGGCGGGCAAGGGCAGGGGCGTGTTTTCATACAGGTCGAAGCCCTGCTCCATTCCATAATCCACGAGGATATGCCTGCCGCACGCTTCCAGAAGGAAACGGCTCCCCGTCACCTCATGCGCCGCCCCCAGAAATGTGAGTCTCATCAAAACGCCTCCCGTACCTTCCGGCGGGCCGAAATTCTATATGGTCGTATTGTCTCACGTTATGGTTTTCGGGTCAACACCTGATGTAAAAATTGCCCCGTATAGCTTTGTTTGCACGCGGCGACATCCTCGGGCGTGCCGGCGCAGATCACCGTGCCGCCGCCGTCGCCGCCCTCGGGCCCCAGGTCGATCAGATAATCGGCGTTCTTGATCACGTCCATGTTGTGCTCGATCACGACCACGGAGTTGCCGTTTTCCACCAGCTGCTGCAATACTTGCAGGAGCTTCCCGACGTCGTCCATATGCAATCCGGTGGTCGGCTCGTCCAGCACGTAGATCGTGCGCCCTGTCGCCCTGCGGCTAAGTTCCGCGCTCAGCTTGATGCGCTGCGCCTCGCCGCCCGAAAGCTGGGTGCTCGGCTGCCCGATCTTCAGGTATCCCAGCCCCACATCGAACAGGGTTTGCAGTTTCCGGACGAGCGGCTGGTGCGCGGAGAAGAACTCCAGCGCCTCCTCGATGGTCATCTCCAGCACTTCGTAGATGTTCCTGCCGTTGTAGCGCACCTCCAGCGTTTCGCGGTTGTAACGCTTGCCCTTGCACACGTCGCAGGGCACGTAGACGTCGGGCAGGAAGTGCATTTCGATCTTTAAAACCCCGTCGCCGGAGCACGCCTCGCAGCGCCCGCCCTTGACGTTGAAGGAAAAGCGGTTGGCCTGATAGCCGCGCGTTTTGGCGTCGGGCGTCATGGCGAATAGCTGCCGGATCAGGTCGAACAGCCCCGTATAGGTGGCGGGGTTGGAGCGCGGCGTGCGCCCGATGGGGCTTTGGTCGATGGAGATGATCTTGTCCAGGTGCTCCGCGCCGTGAATGGCGCCGAACTTGCCCGCGCGCGTCTTGGCGCGGTTTAAGGTTTTGGCCAGATGGTTGTACAAAATGGCGTTGACGAGGCTGGATTTGCCCGAACCGCTCACGCCCGTCACCACGCAGAACACGCCCAGCGGAATCCTGACATCGATATTTTTCAGGTTGTTCTCCCGGGCGCCCTCCACGGTGAGCCACTGGCCGGGCACGCGGCGCTTTTTCGGCACGGGGATGGATTTCTTCCCCGAAAGATACTGCCCCGTCAGGGACTTGGGATTGGCGGCGATCTCGTCAAACGTACCCTGCGCGATCACTTCCCCGCCGTGCACGCCCGCGCCGGGGCCGATATCCACGATATAATCGGCGGCACGCATGGTTTCCTCGTCGTGCTCCACGACGATCAGGGTATTGCCTAAATCACGCAGATGCTTCAGCGTGCCGATCAGCTTATGGTTGTCCCGTTGGTGCAGGCCGATGGAGGGCTCGTCCAGAATGTAGAGCACGCCCATCAAACTGGAGCCGATCTGCGTCGCAAGCCTTATGCGCTGCGCCTCGCCGCCCGACAGCGTGCCCGCGGCGCGCGAAAGCGTGAGGTAGGAAAGCCCCACGCTGTCTAAAAACGTCAGCCTGCTGTCGATCTCCTTGCGGATCTGCGCGGCGATGATCTTCTGCGTTTCGTTGAGTTTGAGGTTTCTGAAAAACTCCCGCGATTTCACGATGGAAAGGTCGGACACTTCGGAGATATTCATGCCGCCCACGGTCACCGCCAGCGCTTCCTTTTTCAGCCTCCTGCCCCCGCAGGCTTCGCAGGGTTCAGCGGTCATGTATTCCTCGTAAGCGGCCTTCATGCCCTCGCTGGTCGTTTCACGGTAGCGGCGCATCAGCGAATTGATGACGCCCTCAAACGTGGTGGTAAACCGCCCCTGCCCGTGCGCGCTTTCGTACTGCACGGTCACCTTCTCGCCGCCCGTGCCGTACATCAGCATATCCACAACCTCTTTGGACAGATCCCTGAACGGCGTATCGAGGCTGAAGCCGTACTTTTTGGCCAGCGCGCGGGAGTAGGTCACGGCGATGCTGGTTTTATCGGAAAAATTCCAGCCCATCGCCTGAATCGCGCCTTCGCTGATGCTCTTTGCGGGATCGGGCACGACGGTATCCGGGCTGATGCGAAGAATCGTGCCCAGGCCGTCGCACTCGGGGCACGCGCCGTAGGGGCTGTTGAAGGAAAACATGCGCGGCGACAACTCCTCGATGGAGATGCCGCAATCCGCGCAGGCGTAGTTCTGCGAAAAGAGAATGGTTCCCTTATCAAACAGGTCGATCAGCACCAGGCCCTCGGCGGCCTTGGCGGCGGTCTCCAGGCTGTCGGCCAGGCGCTTCCTGAAATCGTCGGAATTGCGGATGACCAGGCGGTCGATCACGATGCTGACGTCGTGCTTTTTCTTTTTGTCCAGCGCGGGCGTATCGTCCAGCTCATACATCTCGCCGTCGATCATCGCGCGTACATAGCCTTGCTTGATGTAATCCTGCAGCAGTTTGCTATTCTCGCCCTTGCGGCCGCGCACCACGGGCGCGAGCACCTGCATGCGCGTGTCCTCTTCCTGCAAAAGGATCTGATCCACCATCTGGTCTACGGTCTGCTGCCGGATTACCTTGCCGCACTGCGGGCAATGGGGCACGCCCGCCCGCGCGTACATCAGGCGCAGATAATCGTACACCTCCGTGACCGTGCCCACGGTGGAACGCGGGTTGCGGCTGGTGGTTTTCTGGTCGATGGAGATTGCGGGCGAAAGCCCTTCGATGGAGTCGATGTCCGGCTTGTCCATCCGGCCCAGGAACATACGCGCGTACGAGGACAGGCTTTCCACGTAGCGGCGCTGGCCCTCGGCATAGATGGTATCAAACGCAAGGCTGGTTTTGCCCGAACCGCTTAATCCCGTGAACACAACAAAGCGGTCGCGGGGGATT
>JBDRTL010000145.1:0-5957 GCA_043824045.1 Bacillota bacterium | reverse complement strand
GAGACCCTTAGTATAACTCCGCTGTACTATAGGCATATCGCAAACGGCGGTAAAATGGTGCCGTTCGCGGGGTACGAGCTGCCCGTGCAGTATGAGGCGGGCGTGATGCAAGAGCACCGCGCCGTGCGCGAAGCCGTGGGGCTGTTCGACGTCAGCCACATGGGCGAGATCACCTTCCGCGGCCCCGACGCCCTCAAAAACCTCCAGTACCTGTTATGCAACGATTTTGCCTCCCTGCAGGACGGCCGCGTGCGCTACAGCCCGATGCTCAATGTGCAGGGCGGCGTGATCGACGACGTGCTGGTGTACCGCAAAGCGCAGGACGACTATCTGATGGTCGTCAACGCGAGTAACCGCCACAAGGACGTGGCGCATATCTTTATCAACCGCGTCGGGAACGTGGAGATCGCCGATATCTCCGACAGCGTCTGCCAGCTTGCGCTGCAGGGCCCCAAAGCCGAGCCGCTGCTTCGCACGATCACCAATCAGATACCGCAAAAATACTACAGCTTCATCGATCACGTCATGATCGATGGGATGGACTGCCTGGTAAGCCGCACCGGATACACCGGCGAGGACGGCTTTGAGCTCTACGTCAAAGCCGCCGACGGGGAAAGGCTGTTTGATCTGCTCGTCCGCCACGGCAGAGGCTTCCGTCTCCAGCTGTGCGGGCTGGGCTGCCGCGACACTTTGCGGCTGGAGGCCGCCATGCCGCTGTACGGCCACGAGATGGACGACGAGATCACCCCGCTGGAAACCGGGCTTTCCCGCTATGTGAAGATGGACAAGGACGATTTCATCGGGCGGCGGGCGCTTTTGGAAGCGGGCAAGCCCAGGCGCGCGCGCATCGGGCTTCGGATGACCGGGCGCGGAATCGCGCGGGAGCATTATCCGGTGGTTTCCGGCGGCAAAGAGATCGGCTATACGACCAGCGGCACGCACTGCCCCACGGTGGGCGCGGTGGCGATGGCGATCGTCGACGCCCGGTATCAGGAAACCGGCCAAACCCTGCAGGTGATCATCCGTGGCGTTCCCGTGGACGCGAAGGTTGTGCCCCTGCCATTCTATCAGAGAGCCTAGGAGGATATGCTTATGGATACGAAACCGGGATTGTTCTATACCAAGAGCCACGAATGGGTGGAGTTTCTGGATGATACCACGGCGCTGGTCGGCATCACCGATCACGCGCAGCACGAATTGGGCGATCTGGTGTTTGTCAACCTCCCCGGAGTCGGCGACAAGCTGACCGCCGGCAAAATGTTTGGCGATGTGGAGAGCGTGAAGGCTGTCAGCGACGTACTCGCGCCTGTGTCCGGCACGGTGGCGGAGATCAACGAAGAGCTGCTGGACAAACCCGAAAAAGTCAACGAATCGGCTTACAAGGCATGGTTTGTGAAGGTGGAAAATATCGCCGAACACGGCGATCTGCTGAATGCGAACGCCTACGCCGCCTACTGCAAATCGCTGTAAAAGAGGAAACACATGAGCCAATATACTCCCCACACCCCGGAGGAAGCCCGCGCGATGCTTAAAACGCTCGGGCTGTCATCCCTCGATCAGCTGTTTTTAAGCATCCCCGCAGGCGTGAAGCGCGGCATGCCCGCGGACGAACGCCCCGGCCTGACCCAGATGGAAACCCTGCAGGCCATGGAAGCGCTGGCGGCGCGCAATACGCAGTACAGGCTTACGCTGCGCGGCGCGGGCAGCTACGATCATTTCATCCCGCCCGTCGTGCCGCAGCTTACGGGGAAGAAGGAATTCCTGTCCTCGTATACGCCGTACCAGGCGGAGCTGTCGCTGGGCATGCTGCAGGCGATCGTTGAGTACCAGACGCTGATCTGCGAACTGACGGGCATGGACGCGTCCAACGCGGGCGTGTACGATTTCGCCACCGCCGCCGCCGAAAGCGCAGTGATGTGCCGCGACCGCGGGCGCACCGCCGCGCTGGTGAGCGCAGCCGCGCATCCCGACACCCTCGCCGTGATGCGGACCTACGGCTTTGGCACGGACACCGAAGTGCGCGTGGCGCCGCTCAAAGACGGGCGCACAGACCTAAACGCGCTCAAAGAAATGCTGACAGACGACGTGGCAAGCCTCTATATCCAGCAGCCGAACTTCTTCGGGCTTCTGGAGGACGTGCCCGCGCTGTTTTCCGCCGCAAAGGAAGCGGGTGTGAAGTGCATCCTCGGCGCAAACCCGATGACGCTCGCCATCCTTCCAGGCGGCGGCGAACTCGGCGCGGATATCGTGTGCGGCGACGCGCAGCCGTTCGGGCTTCCGATGGCGTACGGCGGGCCGCACGCGGGCTATATGGCCTGCACGCAGGCGCTTTTGCGCAGGCTGCCCGGCCGCATCGCGGGGCAGACCACGGACGCGGAAGGCCGCCGCGCCTTCGTGCTCACCCTGCAGGCGCGCGAGCAGCACATCCGGCGTGAAAAAGCCGCCTCCAACATCTGCACCAACCACGCGCACTGCGCGCTGACCGCGTCGGTCTACCTCACCTATATGGGCCTGCGGGGCATCACAGCCGTGGCCGAAAGCTGCCTGAGCAAGGCGCACTACTTCGCCGCCGAACTGTGCAAAATCAAGGGCGTGTCCCTGCGGCACAAGGGCGAGTTTTTCCACGAGTTCGTCACCGATCTTAAAAATCCCGAAGCCGTCGAAGCCGCGCTGCACGAACGCGGCGTATTGAGCGGCCTGCCCATCGAGGGCGGAATGCTCTGGTGCGTAACCGAAAAGGCGGGCAAAGCGCAGCTGGACGAAGCCGTCAAACTGATGCGGGAGGTGTGCGAAGGTGCATAAGGAAAGCGTTCTGAGCTTTGAACAAAGCCACGCGGGGCGCGGCACCGCCGTCATTCCCCCGCCCGATGTTCCCACCTATTCGCTCCCCGTCCGCCGCGCCGTGCCGCCGGTATTGCCCGAACTGGCCGAGTGCGACGTGGACCGCCATTATACCGCACTTTCGCAGAAAACCTTCGGTGTGAACTGCGGTTTCTACCCGCTGGGCAGCTGCACCATGAAATACAACCCCGCCGTCAACGAGGCCGCCGCCGCGCTGCCCGCGTTTAGGAACGCGCACCCGCTGGCGCCCGCTTGCGCGGTGGAAGGCTCTCGCGCGGTGATGGAGGAGCTCAAAGTTGCCCTGTGCCGCGTCACGGGCATGGACGCGTTCACCCTACAGCCCGCCGCTGGCGCGCACGGGGAGTTCGCGGGGATGCTCTTCATCAAGGCGTACTTAGAAAGCCGCGGCGAAACCCGCCGCACAAAAATCATCGTCCCCGACAGCGCCCACGGCACCAACCCCGCGAGCGCGGCGATGGCGGGCTTTACGGTCATCAGCGTCAAAAGCCGCGAAGACGGCTGCGTGGACCCGGACGATCTCAAGTCTCTGCTTTCGGACGACGTCGCGGGCATGATGATGACCAACCCCAACACCCTGGGGCTGTTTGAGAAGGACGTCGTCCGCATTTCCGGCATGGTGCACGACGCCGGCGGGCTGATGTATTACGATGGCGCGAACCTGAACGCCATTTTAGGCGTGGCCAGGCCTGGCGACATGGGCTTTGATGTGGTACACTTAAACCTGCACAAGACCTTTTCCACGCCGCACGGCGGCGGGGGGCCGGGCGCGGGGCCTGTGGGCGTGAAAGCGCGCCTGATCCCGTTCCTGCCCGACACACGCGGCGCGGGCAGCGGTGGCAGGCTGCGGCTCAAGGCTTTCCACGGCAATTTCTCCGTGATCGTCCGTGCGCTCGCCTACGTCAAGTTCCTGGGCGACGCGGGCCTGCGCGGCGTGGCGCAGCACGCCGTGCTCAACGCCAACTATCTGAAAAAGCGGCTCACGGACGCCGGCTATACCATCGCGGTGGACAATCTTTGCATGCACGAGTTTGTGCTGACCCTGGAACCCATCAAAGAAGCGTACGGCGTGCGCGCGCTGGACGCGGCCAAGCGGCTGATCGACTACGGCATCCACCCGCCCACGATGTATTTCCCGCTGATCGTGCCGGAAGCGCTGATGTTTGAGCCCACCGAGACCGAAAACCGCGAAACGCTGGACCGCGCCGCGGACGCGATGATTGCCATTCTTTCGGAAATCAAGTCAGACCCCCAAGCCCTGCGCACCGCGCCGCACGACGCCGTGATCGGGAGGCCCGACGAGGTCAAAGCCGCCCGCACCCCCGTGCTGCGCTGGATACCAAACGACGATGCGGAGAAACATGAGGAGGAACGTACGTGATCAGACGGACAGCCTGTATCATCGCCCGGTATACCGACCCGTACCGCAACCTCGCCATTGAAAAACAGCTTCTGGATACGCTGCCCGATGAAACGGCCATCCTGTATCTCTGGCAAAACGCACATACCATCGTCTGCGGGCGCAACCAAAACCCGTGGTACGAGTGCCGCGTAAAGGATTTTCTGGGCGACGGCGGCAAGATCGCCAAGCGGCTGAGCGGCGGCGGTACGGTGTACCATGATATGGGAAACCTGAACTTTACGTTCCTCGTGCCCAAAGCCGATTTTCATATCGCAAAACAGCTTTCCGTCATCCAGGCGGCCGTCGCCTCCTACGGCCTCAAGGCCGTGCAGAGCGGGCGAAACGACCTGCATATCGGCGACCGTAAGTTTTCCGGAAACGCCTTTTACTCCTCCGGCCAAAACGCCTATCATCACGGCACCATACTGGTGGACTGCGATATGAACGTGATGGGCCGGTACCTGACCGCCGACCAGAAAAAGCTGCAAAATCGCGGCGTGAAAAGCGTGCCCGCCCGCGTGGTCAACTTAAAGGCGCTCGCCCCGGGCATGACGATTGAAAACCTGCAGGCGGCGCTGTTCAAGGCGTTTTCCAAAATCTACGGACACACGCCCGCCATTCTCGACGAAAAGATGATGGACCAGCCGACGATATCAAAGCTCACGGAGCAGTACCGCAGCGCCGCGTGGATTTTCCCCAGGGAAGTCCCCTATACCTTCACGGTGGAGGAGCGCTTCCCGTGGGGCAGCATCAACGTGCACCTGCTGGTGGAGGACGGCATGATCCGCGAGGCCAAGTTCTTCACCGACGCGATGGAGGCCGGGCTGTTCGCGGTGCTGGAGCAGTCGCTGATCGGGTCGCCGTCGCTGGTCTCCTCCATCTCCGGACGGCTCAAACAAAAGCAGGATTTGATCAAGGACGAGTTTTTAAAGCAGGTCGTCAGCGACGTCGGCTCGCTGATCTGCAGCCACATCCGCATCAGCGACAACGCCTCCTATCAGAAGGCGGACGGAGAACCCAAGCCCAGGGTATGAAGTAATTGTGCAAAATAAAAGGCTGCCGTCTCCGGCAGCCTTGGTGAATTTGTACCAAAAATATTTACGACCAGCCTGTTCAGAAGGCCAGAGATGCTAGACGGCAAGGGTGGCAAATGGCTGAGCTTACTCGTTTGTAAGTGATGTCGTTTGCCATCCCGATGCCAACACCGCAGGTCGGGCCTTATGGACGGGCTGGTTAGCCTAGCTCGGCAAAGTACTTGATGGTGCGCACCATCTGCGAGGCGTAGCTGTTTTCGTTGTCGTACCAGGCCACGGTCTGCACCTGATACGTGTCCTCGTCGATCTTGGTCACCAGGGTCTGCGTCGCGTCGAAGACCGAACCGAAGGAGGTGCCGATGACGTCGGACGAGACGATCATCTCGTCGTTGTAGCCATAGCTGGCGGACACGGCGGCCTTCATGGCGGCGTTGATTTTCTCAGCCGTCACATCCTTGCCCTTGACCACCGAAACCAAAATGGTGGTGGAGCCGGTCATGACCGGCACGCGCTGGGCGGAGCCGACCATCTTGCCGTTGAGCGCGGGGATCACAAGGCCGATGGCCTTGGCGGCGCCGGTGGAGTTGGGCACGATATTGCAGGCAGCGGCGCGGGCGCGGCGAAGGTCGCCCTTGCGGTGCGGGCCGTCCAGCACCATCTGG
>JBDRTL010000144.1:0-6085 GCA_043824045.1 Bacillota bacterium | reverse complement strand
TTCATTATACATAATAATTGGCATATGTCAATAACAAAAGTGGCATATGTCGAAAATAATTTACGGCGGACGATCTGCTCACCAGTTTTCATGGCTTTCGTTCAGGCGCGTTTCTGTACAAGCCATGGCCGTGTGTGCTATAATTTCCGGTAGCTGAAACAAAGGAGCAGAGGCAAGATGAATGCTGTAATCACGGTGATCGGGGCCGACAAGGTCGGCATTCTTGCGCGCATCTCCACCGTATGCGCGGATTGCCGCGTCAATATCGAAGAGGTGACGCAGACCATCCTGCGCGGAATGTTTGCGATGATCATGCTGGTGACGCTGCCCGAAGACCTGACGATCGAAAGCCTGTCCGCAAAGTTAAGCGATGCGGGCAGGACGCTCGGCGTAAACGTCACCATCACGCGGCAGGAAATTTACGACGTCACCCATAAAGTGTGAAAAGGACGGCGTTCTATGAAGCGGTTTACCAATATCTACGCCGATGATATCCTGGAAACCCTGCGGATGATCCACGATGAAAATCTGGATGTGCGCACAGTGACCATGGGGATCAATCTGCTGGACTGCGCCGACCCCAACCCGAAATCGGCTTGCGAAAAGCTGTACGGGAAAATCGCGCGCCATGCGGAAAACCTCGTGCCCGTGTGCGAGCGCATCTCGATGGAATACGGCATTCCCATCGTTAACAAGCGCGTGTCGGTAACGCCGGTCGCGCTTCTTTTAGGCTGCGCGCCGCAGGCCGATCCGGTGGAATACGCCAGGGCGCTGAACAGGGCTGCCGACGCGGTGGGCGTCAACTTCATCGGCGGGTATTCCGCGCTCGTGCACAAGGGCTTTTCCGCGGGGGACGTGCGGCTGATGCGCTCCATCCCGCAAGCGCTTTCGGAGACCGAAAAAGTGTGCTCCAGCGTCAACATCGGCACCACGAAATCGGGCATCAACATGGACGCCGTCGCCATGATGGGAGATATCATCCTGGACGCCGCCAGGCGCACCGCCGACCGCAACTGCATCGGCGCGGCAAAGCTGGTGGTGTTTTGCAACGCGCCGGAGGATAACCCGTTTATGGCGGGCGCGTTCCACGGCATTGGCGAGCCGGACGTGGTCATCAACATCGGCATATCCGGCCCCGGCGCCATCCGAAGCGCGTTGCAAAACGACGCGAAAGGGCTGGATTTGTCGGGCGTGGCGGAGATTGTCAAGCGCACGGCGTTCAAGATTACGCGCATGGGGCAGCTCGTGGGCGAGGTCGCGGGCAAGGCGCTTCATGTACCGTTTGGCATTGTGGATCTTTCCCTCGCGCCTACCCCCGCCATCGGCGACAGCATCGCCGACGTGCTGGAGGCCATGGGGCTGGAAACCGTGGGCGCGTACGGAACGACCGCCGCGCTTGCGCTTTTGAACGACGCGGTGAAAAAGGGCGGCGTGATGGCCAGCGGCATGGTCGGCGGCCTGTCCGGCGCGTTTATCCCCGTGAGCGAGGACGCGGGCATGGTCAAGGCGGCGGAGATGGGCGTGCTGACGCTTGAAAAACTCGAGGCGATGACGGCCGTTTGCAGCGTAGGACTCGATATGATCATCGTGCCCGGCGATACGCCCGCCGAGGTGCTCTCCGCCATGATCGCGGACGAGGCGGCCATTGGCATGATCAACTCTAAAACCACCGCGGTGCGCGTGATTCCCGCCATCGGCAGGAAGGCGGGGGACCGGCTGTCGTTTGGCGGGCTTCTGGGCGGAGGCCCCGTGATGCGCATCAACACCGTGAGCCCGAAGGCCTTTATCCAGCGCGGCGGGCGCATTCCCGCGCCGATCCAGGCATTGAAAAACTAGCAGGAAGGCACAGCGCAGAAACGATGATTCACCTCACCAACCGGCAGGCGCGGCAGTTTTTGCTCCTGAAGCAGGGGCTATTGGGCGACTACAAATTCCATGAAAAGCAGGGCGCGCTTGCGTATGTGCGGCAGGCGGGCTGCATTCAGTTCGACCCCGTGGACGCCTGCGGCAAGAACGCCGAGCTCACCCTGCAGTCCCGCGTGCGGAACTTTCAAAAGGGAATGCTGCACGATCTTTTGTACAAAGACCGCGCGCTGTTTGATTATCCCGATAAAAACCTGTCCATCCTCCCCGTGGAGGACTGGCCGTATTTTAAGCGCTTCCGCGAGATTTCCATTCAGGGCGGCGCGAAGTTTAGAGATCTCGCCGCGCTCGAAACCGAGGCGAAGGCCTACATCCGGGAGCACGGCGCGGTTTCGAGCGACGATCTGCCCATCGACGGCAATATCCACTGGCATTCCCACATCCACTGGAGCGGCAACTGGGAAGGCGATACCAACGCGGCCCGCGCGGTGCTGGAGCACCTGTACGCGACCGGCGAACTCGTGATTCACCACAAGAAGGGCACGCGCAAGCACTACGACCTGGCGGACCGGTATATCCCGCCCGCATTGCTGGTTGCGCCCGATCCGCTGCCGCACGAGCACGCCCACCGGAAATGGCGGGTGCGGCGGCGCATCGGCGCGATCGGGATGCTGTGGAACCGCGGTTCGGACGCCTGGCTGGGTATCTGGGGCATGAAAGCGCCGCAGCGGGAGCAGGTGTTTAAAGAACTGTTGGATGAAAACAGCATTCTCGAATTGCAAGTGGAAGGCATTGGCGAACCGCTCTATTGCCTCGCCGGAGACGCCGCGCTGATAGACGCCGTTACACAGAACGATCCGTTCAGGCCGCGTGTCGAGTTTATCGCGCCGCTTGACTGCATGCTGTGGGACCGCAGGCTCATCCGCGCGCTGTTCCAGTTTGATTACACCTGGGAAATCTACACGCCGCCCGCCAAGCGGCAGTACGGGTATTACGTGCTGCCGGTGTTGTACGGCGATCAATTCGTCGGCCGCATCGAGGCGGTTTCAGACGCGAAAGCCGGCGTGCTGCGCGTGAAAAACGTCTGGTACGAAACCGGAGTCCGCCAAACAAAAAAGCTTGACCACGCAATCGATATGCGGATCAAGCGGTTTGCGAAATTCAATGGGTGCGGCGCGATCGACGATTGCCGGTAAGATCGCGGTCAGCTGTCCTCGTCCAGCCGGTCAAACCCCTCGCCGAGCACCTCGTTGGCGGGGGTGATGAATACAAACGCGTTTTCGTCCTCCATGCGGACGATCAGCTTCAGCCGCGCCAGTTCCTGCGCGGAGACAATGCAAAGGAGCACCGGGCGGTCCTGATTGCTGAACCCGCCCTTCGCGTTGAAAATCGTGATGCCGCGGTGCAGGTTTTCCAGAAGCTTCCGCTTGATCGGCTCGTATTTGGCGGTGATGATATAGCAGGCTTTATGCCGCTCAAAACCCTGCACCACCATATCCACAATCCGCGCCGAGATAAAGATGGTAATCAGCGCATACAGGGCGGCCTCGGGCGTGATCAGAAACGCCGCGCCGATCACCACGCAGAAGTCGATCATGAACAGGATAACGCCGACTGAAATATGCTGGAAATGCGCGTGAATCATCTTGGCGATCAGGTCGCTGCCGCCCGTGGTCGCGCTGCCGCGTAAAATCAGCCCGAGGCCGACGCCCAGCAGCACGCCGCCGAACACCGAGCTCATCAACGTGTCCGCCGGGAAAGGCGAAACGGGTAACCAGTCGATGAACAGGGAAAACAGCACGGTCGCAAACAGCGAGCGGAACGCGAATATCCGCCCGAGCAAACGGTAGCCCATGATAAACAGCGGCACGTTCAGCGCCAGCGCCGTCAAGCCGACGGGAAAAGAAAACAGGTAGTGCAATATGGTCGCGATGCCGGTCAGGCCGCCCGGCGCGATATTATGCGGCATCATAAACAGCGGGTATCCCAGCGCGCCGATCGCGCAGCCGATCACAATCTGCAGATACGCCAATACGCGCTCTTTGCGCCGGACGGACAGCCTGGTTTTCATCGGTTTTGCTCCTTATATGGGGGATTGCGAGTTCAGTGTAGCACGGCGGCCGCGGCGTGTAAAGATGCCACGCACGGCTTTACTTGCGGCGGCGACTCTGGTACTATTGTATTAAAATTCGACGGACGGGGGAGCGCAGACCGATGGAATTGTCAGCATTGGCAAAGGCGGCTTGGAGCGACAGGGACGAAATCGTATCGTTGTTCCGCGTCGTGGTCTATCATCTCAATCAAATCGGCATACCGCAGTGGGACGACGTATATCCGGCCGCGTCCGACGTGGAAGAAGATATCCGAAACGGACAGCTGTACGTCGTTCGCGCCAGGCAGAAGATTGCGGGCGTCATCACCCTGAACCAGGCGTTCCATCCGGATTACCAATATTGCGACTGGCAGTATCAGGGGCCGGATTTTGCGGTGGTGCACCGCGTCTGCGTATCGCCCGATATGCAGGGCCTCGGCATCGGCACCGGGCTGATGCGGATGGCCGAGCAAATGCTTTTAGAAAACGGCGTGAAAAGCGTACGCCTGGACGCGTTTGCGCGCAACCCCCATTCCCTTGGGCTGTACAAGAAACTGGGCTACCGCGTCGCGGGCGAAGTGGAATGGCGGAAAGGGTGTTTCTGCCTGATGGAGAAGGACATCGCCGCGCAGCGCTGAGGCGGCGCGGCCGTGGGAGCAAAGGAGAGAAGCGCAATGATGATCAAGCGCTGCCTGAGCGTTTGCTGTGCGGCGGTGCTGACGCTGCTCAGCGCGTTCGCATTCGCCGGGGAGGAGTTTACCGTGGCGGACATCCATATCGAACAACTGGAATTGCCCGATAACGAAGCAATAGCTTTCACGCAGGGTATGAAGGCAGGCTGGAACCTCGGCAATACGTTTGATGCCGTGGACTGCGCCTGGCTTTCCGACGGCCTCTACTATGAAAGCGCGTGGGTCGGCGTGATGACGATGCCGTACCTGTTCGATACGCTCAAAGACGCGGGTTTCGGCGCGGTGCGCATCCCCGTATCCTGGCGTAACCACGTGAGCGGCGATGATTATACCATCGACGCAGCGTGGCTTGCCCGCGTACGGGAAGTGGTCGGTTATGCGCTGGACAGGGGGCTGTACGTGATTGTCAATACGCACCACGACGTCGAGGCGGACTACCTGTTTCCCGACGATGCGCATCTGGATCAGTCCATCTGGTATCTGACCAGCATTTGGTGGCAGGTTGCGGAAGCCTTCCGGGAGCAGGGCGACCGCCTGGTTTTTGAAGGAATGAACGAACCGCGCCTGAAAGGCACAAATATCGAATGGTGGCTCAATCCCCGCGATCTGAAAAGCAGCGAAGCCGTGCGCTGCGTGAACGCCTTGAATCAGGCGTTCGTGGATACCGTGCGCGCGGCGGGCGGCGAAAACGCGACGCGGTATCTGATGATACCGGGATACGATGCGTCGCCGGACGGCGCGCTGCGAAAGGATTTCGCCATGCCGACGGACAGCGCGGGGAACCGCCTGATCGTATCGGTGCACGCCTATACGCCGTATGCCTTTGCGCTGCAGGCTGATAACGAAAGCGGCAGCACGAGCGCCTTTGATCCGGCAAAACAGAGGGACCGCGCCGAAATCGACCGGCTGATGCAAAGCCTGTACGACAAGTATATCGAAAACGGAATCCCCGTTGTGATCGGCGAGTACGGAGCGCGGGATAAGGGCGGTAACCTGAAGGACCGCGCGGATTTCGTGGCCTATTACGTGGCGGCCGCCGGCGCGCGCGGCATCCTCTGCTTTATCTGGGACAACCACGCGTTCACGGGCGGCGGGGAGTTGTTCGGCCTGCTGGACCGCAACAACAATACCTTCGTGTACCCTGAAATTCTGCAGAGCATGATGGCCTACGTGCGCTGACGCGCCGCGAGCGCCGGAAATATGCGCCTTTCGTATTGACACGATATCATTCTTCCGTTATACTTGTGCTTGCGTTTTAGGGGCATGGTGTAATGGTAACACGTGGGTCTCCAAAACCTTTGTTGAGGGTTCGAGTCCTTCTGCCCCTGCCAGGGCGTCGCCGCGGACTTCGCTAAGTTCGCGGCGACGCTTTTATTTCACAAAGCGCCGCCTCTCACATTCGCTTCGTCGCGGCTCCGCTTCGCATCAAAGCCTGCTT
>JBDRTL010000143.1:0-4708 GCA_043824045.1 Bacillota bacterium | reverse complement strand
TATGCCGCTTTTGTTCCTGGCTTGCGGCACGGAGGATTTCCTGATAAAGGAAAATCTGAACTACCACAATTTCCTTGCGGCCATCGGGTATCCGCACGAATGGTGGACGCAGCCGGGCGTGCATGATTTCGAGTTTTGGAACAAATCGCTGCCCGCCGGGCTTGACTGGCTGAAAGCACAGCGGGAGGCGCAGGCGGACACATGAAACCGGAATTCGTCATGAAACTGCGCGTGGAAGCAGGCGAGCCGCTTTCCGCCGGGCGCGCACCCAAAGGCGAACTGACCATTATCCCCATCACGGGCGGAATGTTTGAGGGCACATGCCTGCGCGGAAAGGCGCTCCCCGGCGGCGCGGGTGAACGCGCGCTGGAAGTCGGAATCTGGCGGATCGGCACAGCGGGAACAGGAGGCGCAAGATGAACCGTTTACCGGAAAGTGGCGCGCAGTGGACGCCGCCCGCCGTGCCTGAAACCATACCGCGGGGCGATATGCCCGGCGATCAAATCCAAATCGGGGAAACGCACATACGTAAAGCCAACGTAATCTTCCCCGCGCTGCTTCCCCTGCTGTCCCCCGTCCTTTCGCAGAGCCCCTGCCGCCGCGCCGTCGTCGCGGTATGCGGCGGATCGGGCGTGGGCAAGTCGGAAACCGCGTCTCTGCTCGCCCATTACTTCCGGCAGGCCGGGATGGGCAGCTATACCCTGTCGGGGGATAACTATCCGCACCGAATCCCGAAATACAACGATGCGGAGCGGCTGCGCATCTTCCGGCACGCCGGTATGCGGGGCCTTGTGCAAAACGGGCTGTATACGCAGGAACGCGGCGAGACCGTGCGCGGCTTCCAGCGCGAGGACCGGGACGCGGATCCCGCGCTTATCGCCGAACATCCGTGGATGGAAGCGTATCAGCGCGAGGGGCGTACCGCGCTGGCGGGCTACCTGGACTCGCCTGCGGAGATCGACTTCGACGAGCTGAACGGCATTGTGTCGCAGTTTAAAAACGGCGCGCACCCGATCTGCTTAAAGCGCATGGGGCGGGAGGAAACCGCGCTCTGGTATGAAGCGGTGGATTTTTCCGCCGTCCAAATCCTGATTATCGAATGGACGCACGCCAACAGCGACCATCTGCACGGGGTGGACGCGGCGGTGCTCTTAAACTCCACGCCCGCCGAAACGCTTGCGCACCGCAAAGCGCGCCACCGGGACGGCGGCACGGACAGCCCCTTCACCGTCATGGTGCTGGCGCTGGAGCAGCGGCAGCTGGAGTTGCAGGCCGTGAAAGCGAAGCTGATCGTTTCCAAATCCGCCGAACTGCTGCGCTATCGCGACTACCGTAAAACGATGGCGGAGGAAGCATGATAGAGAAAACGCCGAGGCAAACAATATCCGGCGGCCCGATGCTCAACGTCTATCCCGACAGCATGGGCGGCACGCTGAAAGATATCGTGCGCTTTTTACAGTCGGAAGCCGCGCAGGGCGTGTTTTCCGCGGCTTATATCCTGCCCAGCCTGTTCCATACCGATCTGGACCGCGGGTTTTCCGTGATCGATTACGGACTGAACCGGCTGTATGCGGAAAGTGGCGATCTGGATGCGCTTAAAGAAGCCGGTATCGGGCTGAAGCTGGACTTCATCCTCAACCATGCCTCGGTGCTCTCCCCGCAGTTTCAGGATATCCTGCAAAACGGGGACGCGTCCCCCTACCGCGATTTTTTCATCGACTGGAACCGGTTTTGGGATGGGCACGGCGCGATGACCGACGGGGGGTATATCCAGCCTGACGCGGCGGAAATACGGGACATGTTTTTCCGCAAGCCCGGCCTGCCGATCCTGATGGTGCGCTTTCCGGATGGCCGCAGCGTGCCCTATTGGAACACCTTCTATCAGGAAGTGCGCTATCCGCGCCCGGACGCGCAGGATATTATGCTGGTTTCGGGTTTGCAATACGCGTCCGCCGACGCGCTGGCGGCGATTGTCAACCATGCGCTCGACACGGGGCGCAAGCCGGCCGAGATCGACTTCGGCCGCTTTACGTCTGCCCGCGCCGCCGTCACCGATCTGCTGGAATCCGGGTGCAAATATCTGGGGCAGCTGGACCTGAACATCCAATCGCCCGCCGTGTGGGCGTTCTATGAGCAGACGCTCGCAACGCTTGCCGGGTACGGCGCGCAGATCATCCGCCTGGACGCGTTCGCCTACGCGCCCAAGACCCCCGGCAAGCGGAACTTTCTCAACGAGCCGGACACCTGGGAACTGCTGGAGAAGGTGAATGCCCTGGCCGAGCGGCACGAGCTGACCCTCCTGCCAGAAATCCATGCAAGCTATGCCGAAAAGACTTATGAAAATCTGTCCGCGCAAGGCTACCTATGCTACGATTTTTTCCTCCCCGGGCTGATTCTGGACGCGCTGGAGCATAGCGACGGCAGATATCTGGCGGCTTGGGCGAAGGAGCAAACCGAAAAAGGCATCCGCACCGTGAACATGCTGGGCTGCCACGACGGCATTCCCCTGCTGGATCTCAAGGGCCTCCTGCCCGAAGAGCGGATCGACAGCCTGATTCAAACAGTGGTTTCACGCGGCGGGATGGTCAAAGACCTGCACGGGCAAAAAACGT
The DNA here is from genome assembly GCA_043824045.1 of Bacillota bacterium. Classification (GTDB taxonomy): domain Bacteria; phylum Bacillota; class Clostridia; order Christensenellales; family Aristaeellaceae; genus CAXXOK01. The sequence continues at coordinate 2,096 of JBDRTL010000143.1, read as the reverse complement.
ATATTATCAGGTCAACGCAACGTATCACAGCGCGCTTGGCGGGGACGAAAAAAAGCTGCTGCTTGCCCGCGCGCTCCAGCTGTTCATGCCGGGTAAGCCGCAAATCTGGTACCTGGACCTGTTTGCGGGGAAAAACGACACGGACGCGGTCAAATGCGGCGGCGTCGGCGGGCATAAGGAAATCAACCGCACCAACCTGACGAACGCGCAGGCGGAAGCGGCCTTGCCGCGCCCGATCGTCAGGGATCAGCTTGCGCTTTTACGCCTGCGCAACGCCTGCCCCGCCTTCGGCTTTGACGCGCGGCTGACCATTGAGCAGCTGGCTCCCCACCTGCTGACGCTGCGCTGGACAAGGCAAAACAGCGAAGCGGCGCTGTATGCCGATCTGCGGGCTGCCTCGTTCCGCATTGAGGCGGCCATAGACGGTAAGCCTCGTGTCTTTGAACGATAACTGTTTAAAACATCTCAAAGCCCTGCCGTTGCGATGCTTCGAAAGACAGGGCTATTCTGATTTAGCTGAAATACGGTCAGGCCTTCATTTTCTTTAGTGCTTTCCCCACTCTTGCCTGCTGCGGTTTTGATAGTTCTCCCATGCGCGTTCGCAGAATATCGACAACCGGTTCGATATTGCTCTTTTGGAGGCAAACGGACATACGCTCCAGATGCTGCGGGATTTCCCTGGCTCTGCAGCTTTGCAGATGCCGGATCAAGAGCGGCAGAATTCGCTTTTCATACGCAGCGTCCGCCTTGCACAGCGCGGCAAGGACGCTGACGGCATTGTCCACCGTAATCACGCTGCCGCGCTCGTAAGCGGCCAGCACCGTGTTCAGCTGCGCATAGACCGGGTGCGGATTCAGCTCCGCAATTCGGCTCAGCGCAATCATGGCGCCCCAGACGAGGCGGTTATTCTTGGATTGGAGCAAGCCGAGAAACGTTTCTGCATATGGCGCGATCAATCCGGGGTTACGATACCCGATTTCATACAATACCTTGACGCAGTCGCCTGCAACTGCCTGTTCGCGGCCAAGGCCATTTACAACGTCCGCGATACCCTCCGCGTCCCCGTTGCCGGCCAGCTGCTCCGCCAGTTCAATATGCAGTTGCCCGTCATTTCTCCCCCGCGCGCCCGCGATCTGATCCAGCACGCCCATCAATTCAACCCTTTACCCTCACGATCATTTCTGCGACTCAAGCAGAAGTATTTTTCATTGCCAATATCGGTCAGGCAGACATCACGGGATAGGAAACGTATGTTTCCGCTTTCTGTCTATATGATACAGTTTTTCTAAATGCTGTCAAATCGTCGCCGCCGCATGAAATGTGCCACGCATAATACAATTCGATTATACACCAAATGCATGCACCCGGCATCTACCAATGAGAACCTTTGAAAATATCTCGAATTTCAATGCGGTTGGCGGTATGTTCGCGGTTGTGGCGGATCTGTTTTTTCGGTCAAAGAAGTTTGCCTTCGTTTGGCTGTATCGTAACGAATTCGGGTACGGCTGCCAAGCCGAATGGAGTTTCGCAGACAGAACGGCAACAAGAAAAGCCCCCCGGAAAGGGGAGCTTTCAGACCGTTGATACTATGTTTAGCAACTTGAGCTTTGATCACTCGCCGGTATCGAAGTAAAACTCCTCCCCTTCCATGAACAGGGAGACGCCGTCCGATTCGTATTGCCGGCCGAAGATATCGGTGAGCGTGAAAGCGTAGAAGTACTCGCCGTCGAACAGGTCCAGTTCCTCCAGCGTCACCGCGCCGTCTTTGCCCGCGTTTTGCGCGATTTGGCGCAACGGCTCTTCCAGCGCACGTTTTAAAATTTTGATGCCGATTTTTTCTTCATCATCGGCCTTCACGCCATCCAAGACCGAAAGCACTCGCATCAATGCCACGACGCCGCCCGCCACAATTCCTTCTTCAACCGCCGCTTTAGTCGCGTTTAGCGCGTCTTCAATTTTATCTTTCTTGGCTTTCATTTCAACTTCCGTGGCCGCGCCAACTTTAATCACCGCCACGCCGCCGGCCAATTTTGCCAGGCGCTCCTGCAATTTTTCTTTATCACATTCCGAAGTTGATTTTTCCAGCTCATTTTTAA
>JBDRTL010000142.1:0-2825 GCA_043824045.1 Bacillota bacterium | reverse complement strand
CTCGGATACGTCCACAAACTCGCAGCCGCCGTAGTAGCGGTGCCCGGGATAGCCTTCGGCATATTTGTTGGTTAAGGGGGAACCCATGGCTTCCAACACGGCGGAGCTTACGAAGTTTTCCGAGGCGATCAGCTCGATATGCGCCCGCTGACGTTTGACCTCGTCCTCAATGGTTTTGAAGAGTTCCGGGTCGCTTTGCATCACATGGCTGAAATTCAATGGCATCTCCCCCTTTTCACTTGTTTCAGAAACCGTATGCACTCCGGCCGAGCTGCCCCGCAGCACCTTCCAGAAAGCGCTTACTGCTGCTACCTTCCGGTCCTGACAGGGTTCACGCCATGAAATCGCACGGGACTCAGCCGTCATCATACATACGGCTTTGACATTATACAATGACGAAATAAAAAAAGCAACCGCAAGGCTTGCGTATCTTGCGGTTGCGTTAAACGCGCTATACCGAATGTTGTATGTTTATAAGATAAAGCGCTTGGTGTCAAACGCCGCCTCGTCCTTTTTAAGGTGCTCCATCACGTATTCTTCGGTGATGTTCAGGCTGACCTCCGGCATGTCGTCCCCGCCCGCGTGGTAGGAGATATCCTCCAGCAGTTTTTCGAATACTGCCAGCAGGCGGCGCGCGCCGATGTCCTCCTTGTTTTCGTTGATGACATACGCGGCGCGCGCGATGGCGGCGATTGCCTTGTCCTCAAAGGTCAGCGACACCTTATCCACTTTCAGCAGCGCTTCGTACTGCCGCGTCAGCGCGTTATCCGGCTGGGTGAGGATCAGCCTGAAATCCTCCTGCGAGAGGCTCGACAGCGTGACGTGCACCGGGAAGCGGCCCTGCAGTTCGGGGATCAAATCCGTCACCTTCGACACATGGAACGCGCCCGCCGCGATAAACAGGATAAAGTCCGTCTTGACCGAGCCGTACTTGGTGTTGACGGTCGAACCTTCCACGATGGGCAGAATATCGCGCTGGACGCCTTCACGGCTGACATCCGGCCCGCCGTAACCGGACGAACGGCCCGCAATTTTGTCGATCTCGTCGATGAACACGATGCCGTGCTGCTCCGCGCGGTTGATGGCCTGCTGATGCACTTCGTCGTCGTCGATCAGCTTAGAGGCTTCCTCTTCAAAGAGGATCTTGCGCGCGTCCTTCACCTTCACGCGGCGGATCTTGGTTTTCTTGGGCAGCATGCCGCCCATCATATCGCCGATGTTGATGGAGTTGCCGCCGACTTCAAGCTGCGGTGTGCTCTCCTCCACCTCAATCTCGATCTCGCGGTCTTCCAGCAGCCCTTTTTTCAGCTGATCGCGGATTTCCTCGCGCTTGCCGGTGATCTTCTGCTGCTCTTCCGGCGGAATCTCCGGCTCCTTTTTGCCGCCCAGGAGCGCTTCAAACGGATTGCCGCTGCTTTTCTTGGGCGGGGATACCAGCAAGGAAACCAGCCGGTCTTCGGCCAGCACCTGCGCGCGGACTTCCACTTTCTTCTTAAATTCGTCGCGTACCAGACGAACGGCATTTTCCATCAGATCGCGGATGATGCTGTCCACGTCGCGGCCCACATAGCCGACTTCCGTAAACTTGGTGGCTTCCACCTTCACGAAGGGAGCGTCCACGAGCTTTGCAAGCCTGCGGGCGATCTCGGTTTTACCTACGCCCGTGGGGCCGATCATCAATATGTTCTTGGGGTTGATTTCATTGCGCAGTTCCTCGGGCAGCTGCGCGCGGCGGTAGCGGTTTCTCAGCGCAATGGCTACGGTGCGCTTTGCGTCGTCCTGCCCGATGATATACCGGTCCAGCTCACGTACGATCTCCCGCGGAGTTAATTCCTTCATATGCTCACTCCCCTACGGTTTCCACGTTGATATTGGTGTTGGTGAAAACGCAGATCGAAGCGGCGATCTCCAGCGCTTTCACGGCGATTTCCTTTGCGGTCAGCCCTGTGTTCTGCACCAGCGCCCGCGCGGCGGCCAGCGCGAAGTTGCCGCCCGATCCCACGGCCGCTACGCCGTCGTCAGGGTCGATCACCTCGCCGTTGCCGCTTAATACCAGCAAGGTTTCCTTATCGGCAACAATCAGCATGGACTCGAGCTTGCGCATCATCTTGTCGCTGCGCCAGTCCTGCGCCAGATTCACGGCGGCGCGCTCCAGATTGCCGCCGCACTGGGTCAGCTTCTCCTCAAAGCGTTCGCACAGCGCGAACGAATCCGCCACCGAACCCGCAAACCCCGCGATCACTTTGCCGTCATATAGTTTCCGCACCTTTTTGGCGGTGGATTTAAATACGGTGTGCTCCCCCATGGTCACCTGCCCGTCTCCGGCAATGGCAACCTGGCTGCCGCGCCGCACCGCGCATATGGTTGTTCCCCGCATCATTAAAGTCACTCCTATCCTTTGCGATCATATCACCGATTCTAAAACTCTGTCCAGTGCCCCTGCTCCATTTGTCGCCGGATGGCTTCGATCTCCGCCAAAGCCCGTTCGGAGACCATTTCATTCCGCTGCTGTTTATCCCGGATTTGCTGTTCCCCGGACGCGTATTCCAGCGGATCGATCAGCCCGAACGCGCAGTTCATCGGCTGAAAGCGCTTGTTAGGCGCGGCGATATACCTTCCCATCGCGCCGATGGCCGTTCTTCCCGAGAAACGCGGCGGCTGCGCGCCGCGCAGGCGGTACGCCATGGAAAGCCCGGCCAGCAGGCCGCTTGAGGCGCTTTCCACATAGCCTTCCACGCCGGTGATCTGCCCCGCAAAGTACAAACGCGGGTCGTTGATCACACGGCAGGTATCGTCCAGAAATCCGGGGCTTGATAAAAAGGTGT
>JBDRTL010000141.1:0-7201 GCA_043824045.1 Bacillota bacterium | reverse complement strand
GCGTCCGTTACGGCAATTATACCGGTTATATTGTGAAAAAGTACGTCGATTTGTCCACAAACTCCGTGATCAGCAATCAGTCGAAAATCGACGATCTCGGCGATCCGCCCGGCCCGCTGTACATCGGCGACGAAGGCCCCGACGTAAAAACGCTGCAGAGCGCGCTGCAAATTCTCGGTTATTATGACCTGAAAGCAGACGGCGTTTACGGCAACGGCACGACCGCCGCCGTAGCGATGTACCAGCAGGCCAAAGAGCTGGAACCGGACGGCATCGCGGGCAAAGTGACCATCCGCTCTATCTTTGGAAGCTGTGCCGGCAAAGCGGATATCACCGTTTCGGGACGGGATACGGGAATTTCCGGCAGTGATACGGCTTCCAATACCCAAACAGCTGACGACCAGAAAAACGCTGTAAGCAGCTTTTCTGAAATCGGCTCCACTCCAACCGCCAGCAAGGAAGGCAACAGCGGCACGAAGGTGATCAAGCTCCAGCAAGCGCTGTATCTGCTGGGATACTATACCGGCGTGATCGACGGCGATTACGGCGCCAAAACGACGGCTGCCGTCGCGCGTTTCCAGAAAAACCGGGGTATGCATGACGACGGCGTTGCCGGTACTTCCACCATCCGCGTTCTGTTCGGCGGCACGGAGACGAAAAACGCTTCCACCTCCCCGTCCTCTTCCGCCACCAAAACATACAAAACGCTGACGCTTGACTGGTTTTTAGATAACGTCAGTTCCGTGATCCCCAAAAATGCAAGGTTCACCGTCAAAGACGTCCGCACCGGCAAAACCTTTACGGCGATCCGCTGGAGCGGAACCAATCACCTGGACGCCGAACCGGCTGCCGCGGACGATACCGCTGCGTTCAAAAGCATCTACCGCGGCACGTGGAGCTGGGACCGCAGGCCGATCCTGATCCTCTACAAAGGCAAGGTGTACGCGGCTTCCATGAACGGCATGCCGCACGGAACCACGACGATCGCAGACAACGATTTCGACGGGCATTTCTGCATCCATTTCAAGAACAGCAAAACACACGAAACCAATCAGATCGATTCCGAGCATCAGGCGGCCGTTACCGTCGCGAGCAAAGCGACCTGGTAGTCTGGATATACAAAAGGCGGGCACCCGCAAGGGGAGTGCCCGCCTTTTCATGTGCGGCTTACTGCTCGTTGTCGTTGAAAACCTTCTGCACGTTTCTCTTTGAGTTTTCAACCACTTCTTCGAAGGTGTCTTCAAACCCTTCGCCGCTGCGGTCAACCGACAAGCGGTAACCCATCACCAGCGCGACCAGCACGCCCAAAACGACGAGCCACGGCGCGGTGAGCAGCGCGATCAGCGAGAACAACAGCGACAGGTTCAGGATGGGCATATCGCCGCGTCTAATTCTAATGCGAGTCCGGTACATCACTTTGAAGAAACTTCCGCTCTGTTTTTTGGTTTCCATGGTTTGTATCCTCCTTTTAAATCCCCGTACATCTCTTGACGTGGTCATCATATCACAGAGAAAAATGAGATGCTTGAGGGAAGCTTAATGGTTTGATGAGAATATCATGAGAAAGCGTATGGATTTTGCTATATGGAATGAATTGACATGCTTCACGTCCTGTTTTATAATTCTCTCACAGTGAGTGATGCATATCGTAGTTGCAGGAGGATGGCAGGATGATCATCACCGAGTTTTTAGAGAAAAACGCCCGGATAACCCCCGATCACGTCGCGCTTGTGGAGATCAACCCGGCGCTGCAGCCGGATCACACGGTTTCCTGGCGGGAGTTTAACCTGATTGAATCGGCGTCCGGCGGCAAATACCGCAGGGAAATCACCTGGCGGGAGTTTGATCAGACAGCCAACAGGTTTGCGAACCTTTTGCTGTCCCGCGGGATTAAAAAAGGGGATAAGGTAGCGGTTCTTTTGATGAACTGCCTCGAGTGGCTGCCGATCTACTTCGGCATCCTCAAGACCGGAGCGCTGGCCGTGCCGCTCAATTTCCGCTATACGGCGGAGGAGATCTCGTATTGTTTGTCCCTATCGGACGCGTCCGTCCTGATTTTCGGGCCGGAGTTCACGGGCCGAGTCGAGCAGACGATGGATAATCTGGATGCGATCAGGCATTTTTTCTTCGTTGGGAACGATACGCCGCCGTTTTCCGATAATTTCTCTCACTATATCACCTATTGCTCATCCACGGCCCCTGCCGTGGAGGTTGTGGACCGCGACGACGCCGCGATCTATTTCTCGTCCGGTACTACAGGCTTCCCCAAGGCCATTCTGCACAGCCACGAAGGGTTGATGGCCGCCTGCCTGGCGGAGCAGAGGCATCACAGCCAGACGAAGGACGATATCTTCCTGTGCATTCCCCCGCTGTACCACACGGGCGCGAAGATGCACTGGTTCGGCAGCCTGATGGTCGGCGGCAAGGCAATCCTTTTGCGCGGCATCAGTTCAAAGTGGGTTCTGCAGGCCGTCTCCGATGAAAAGGCGACGATCGTATGGCTGCTGGTACCCTGGGCGCAGGATATACTGGACGGCATCGATAAAGGCGAGCTCAATCTATCCGGATACCAGCTGCCGCAGTGGCGACTGATGCACATCGGCGCGCAGCCTGTCCCGCCCAGCCTGATTCATCGGTGGTTAAAAGTGTTTCCGAACCACCAATATGATACCAACTATGGCTTAAGCGAATCGGCAGGCCCGGGCTGCGTGCACCTTGGCGTTGAGAATGTGCATAAAGTCGGCGCAATCGGCAAAGCGGGATATATGTGGGAGACCCGCATCGTAGACGATCAAATGCGGGATGTTCCCGTTGGAACCGTGGGCGAGCTTGCCATTAAAGGCCCCGGCCTGATGAAGTGCTATTACCACAACCCGGCAGCGACCGACGAGATTTTGGTCGGCGGCTGGCTTCGCACCGGCGATATGGCCAAGGAAGACGAGGACGGCTTCATCTACCTGGTGGATCGCAAGAAGGACGTTATCATTTCCGGCGGCGAAAATATCTATCCCGTGCAGATTGAGGACTTCCTGCGCGCGCACGACAAGATCAAAGACGTCGCCGTGATCGGAATGGCCGACGACAGGCTCGGCGAGATCGCCGCCGCCGTGATCGAGCTCAAGCTGGATGGCAGCATGACCGAGGACGACGTCAACAACTTCTGCCAGGACCTGCCGCGCTACAAGCGCCCGCGAAAAGTCATCTTCGCGAAGGTTCCCCGCAATCCCACCGGCAAGATCGAAAAGCCGAAGCTGCGTAAAATGTACGGTTCGGAGCATCTGGTGGAAAATCAGATGACCAAGTAAAGGTGTTCTTCCCGAATAAAAACAATCTCCCGACCGTATGTGTCGGGAGATTGCTCAGATCGCTGACAAACCATGTTTGGCAGTGGGCTGACAGCTTGTTCAGAGAGTCTCGGTTTCGCGAAACCAAGCGTGGCGCGGACTGAGCTTACTCGTTTGTAAGTGATGTACGCGCCACCGCGCAGGTGACAAAGAAAACAGGGCTTTCTCAATAAACTGAACAATCTCCCGACCGTACGTGTCGGGAGATTTGCTTAACTTTATTGCCTTTATAATCCGTGTATGAACCGCACCAATTCTTTCGGGTTTTGGGCTTTGAAAAACGTCGTGCCGAGCACCAGTATATCGGCTCCGGCGTCCGCGAGCCGCTTCGCATTGCCTGTGTTGATACCGCCGTCCACCTCGATGATGCCCGTATACCCAAGCTTCCGGATATCCGCTACCTTTTGAATGGTCTTGGGAAGCAGTTCCTGCCCGCCGAAACCCGGTTCCACCGTCATCACCAGCACCTGATCCGGCTTTTCGTCGATTTCTAGAAGCACGGACGCGGGTGTGGCGGGCTTCAGCGACGCGCCGGTGCGCAGGCCGTGCTTCTGAATCTCTGCAAACGCCATGGAAAATGTGTCGCTCTCCACGTGCACCGTAATCGCGTCCGCACCGCTCTTGGCAAAGACGTCGATATATTTCAGCGGATTGAAAAGCATCAGGTGCACGTCAAAAAACGCGTCGAACTCATGCCGCATATCCCGCAGCAAATTCGGGCCAAACGAGATGTTCGGCACAAAAACGCCGTCCATCACGTCAAAATGAATCGCGTCGCAGCCGGAATCAAGGATCAGCCGCACCGCGTCTCCCATATACATCGTGTTCGCCGCTAAAATCGACGCAGCAATCTTACTCATATCGTTCCTTCCACACTTCCTTGGCGTTTTCCAGCAATTGATGATACCGCAATACGCGTTCCTTTGCAATCAAGCCGTCGTTTCGTGCCTTCAGCACCGCGCATCCGGGCTCGCGCAAATGATAGCACGGCTGGAAACGGCACCGGGATTCGTAGGGCGCGAATTCCGGGTAGAAATTTTTAAGCATCACCGGATTCTCCGGCGCGGCCTGCGACACCAGGCTGAACCCCGCCGTGTCCAGCACCTGAAAACCGTTGTGGATTAAAAGTTCCGTGTGCCGGGTCGTATGCTTGCCCCTGCCAATCTTTTTGCTGATTTCTCCGGTGCCCAGCTGCATACCCGTCATCGCGGTCACAAGGGTGCTTTTCCCCACGCCGCTCTGCCCCGCGAAGCAGCAAATCCCCCGTCTGAGCAGCGCTTCAAGCTCCGCAAGCCCCTGCCTGTGCTTCGCGCTTACGATCATGACCGGATCGCCGGTATTTTCATATTCTCCCCGGATTGCCTCGCAAAGCGCCGGATCCAGATCGGATTTATTGATGACCAGCACGGGCGTGATGCGCTGCCGCCGCGCCTCCACCAGCAGGGAATCCACGAGCAGAAGGTCCGGCTTTGGTTTGGGCGAAACCACAATCATCAGGCAGGTTACGTTGGCGACCGGCGGCCGGATCATCACATTCTGCCGCGGCAGTATCTGGTCGATCCAGCCTTCCTCCTCACCTTCAACCGGGGTAAAGGTTACGGCGTCGCCGATAAGCGGGGTGATTTTCTGCCTGCGAAACACTCCCCTTGCCCGGAGCGTGTACACCTGCCCGTTCCCGGCATGCACATAATAAAACCCGCCGATTCCCTTGACAATCACGCCGCGCATCCCGTCCGCCATTAACGAAGCTCCACTTCTTGTTCAAAAAACGCTTCGCCGCCTAAATACGCAAGGCAAACATACGGGCCCTGCTCCGCCGTGCTTAAAAGGAATACGCTCGTATAAGCCTTGCCTGGCTGGGTCATGCCCGCATACTGCTCCAATTCCGTTCCGCTGACCGACAACGTTACGCGAAGCGCTGCGCTTTCCGCCATTTCAGGAATCGGGATGAAAACGACGGCGTTGTTGAGCGTCGCGGGAACGCCGATGGTCAACGACATGCTCGTGTCCAGTATCGCCATGGAACCTGCGATCGGCGACTGCGACAGCACCGTGCCGACGTCGCCGGCGTCGTCCGAGTTCTCCAGCGTCATATCGCCGAGTTTCAGCGCGTTTGTACTGATCAGCGCTACGGCGTTTTGCAGCGCTACCCCCGTCAGATCGGGTATGATGATACTGCCGCCGGAAAGCGTCAGTTCGATCTCCTGACCCGCGACGTACGGCTGGTTTTTCTCGGGTTTTTGCGCGATCACGATGTCCACTGGCTGCGTGGACGGCGTTCTGAATACGAGCACGCTCAGCCCGCGATCTTTCAGCTTTGTGATGGCGTCATCCCGGCTGAGGTCGATTAAGTTGGGCATGAGCAGCGTAACAGGCCCAATGCTCACCGTCGCTACGATACTGTCGCCCTTGCGCATGTTCGTGTCCGCTTCCGGCGTCTGGGCAATGACGGAGTTGGCGGGTATGGTATCGTGATTGACTTCCTCGATCACCAGCTGCAAATCAGCCCGCGTCACAACCAGCGCCGCTTCTTCCAGGCTCATGCCCACGATATCGGGGACGACTGCGCTGTTGACGACGGAGTTATATATGGCAATCGTACCGAACACAAGCCCCGTGATCAGCAGGCATGCCATAATAACTGTGGAAATGATAGCCGTTCTCGATCTGCGCAGCAAACGCCGCGGAAGCTGCTGCGCGCGCGTTCCAGATGCTGCGGGCGCAGACGCGGCTGTCGGCCTCGGTTCCGGATTGTCACCGTAATCCAGCTTGCCATCTTCAAACGGCGATTTTTCAATTGCGACACCCTCTTTGGCTTTGAGCAGCGCGTCAGCCATCTCCCGCGCGGACTGAAACCGCCGCTGCGGTGATTTTTCGAGCGCTTTCATCACGACGGATGCGATGGCCGGATGAACGGCTGGATTGAGCTCGCGGACCGGTGGCGGCGCGGCGTTCACCTGCTGCATTGCGACGGTTACGGGATTATCTCCGGTAAAAGGCACACGCCCCGTGAGCATTTCGTAAAGGACGATGCCCGTGGAATAGATATCGCTTGTCGCTTCCACAACGCTGCCGCGCGCCTGCTCCGGCGATGAATAGTGCACCGAACCGATGACTGTGTCCGTTTTGCTGATGGTCTTCGTATTGGATATTTTGGCAATGCCGAAATCGGCCACTTTGATGTGCCCGTTCGTGTTGACCAGTACGTTCTGCGGCTTGATATCCCGGTGAATAATGCCGTTCTCATGCGCGTGCTGCAGCGCGCTTAAAATGCGGATGGTGATCTGGATGGCCGTATTGGGGTTCAGCGAGCCTTTTTCGTTGATGATATCTTTGAGCGTATTGCCGCTGATATATTCCAGCACCAGATATCGGAACTCGCCTTCCGTGCCCACGTCCAGCAGGTTAACGATGTTGTGGTGGGACATACGGCCCGCGGCGTGCGCCTCCCGCTGAAAGCGCTCCAGAAACTCCGCGTCGTTGTTGTACTCGGATTTGAGGATTTTGATCGCAACGCTGTGCCCGGTTCGGATATCGACCGCGCGGTACACCAGCGACATGCCGCCCTGCCCCAGAAAATCCACCAGTTTATAGCGTTCCGCAAACACCATTCCCTTGATCATGCTTCGGACACCTCCGATACATAGCCAAGCAGAATAGTAACATTGTCTTCCGCGCCGCGTTCCAGCGTCATTTCGAGCAGCTGTTCCACCGCGTTCTCGCCGGTGGCTTCCAGCAGTATGTCCTGGATTTCATCGTCTTCTACCGTATTAAAAAGGCCGTCCGAACAGACCAGCCACACATCTCCTTCATTCTTCTTGACTTCAACTACGTCCACATCCACCATCGGCGTGGTG
>JBDRTL010000140.1:0-2947 GCA_043824045.1 Bacillota bacterium | reverse complement strand
GAATTAGGAATGATGAATGGCGGTGCGGTTGCTACGCAACCGAATGATTGACATTCCTTGTCTGCTCATAGAATACCTCAACTTACTAGGTATAATAAACATTGACCATCGGTTATCATTCAAAAGATTGCGAAGCAATCATTCCACCATTCCTCACTCCTCATTCCTAATTCCTAATTCCCATGCAGCAAGGAGGTTCCCATGCATGACACTTATGTGAGTCCCTTCTCCGCTCGCTACGCGAGCCGGGAGATGCAGTTTGTGTTTTCCGAGGACAACAAGTTCCGGACATGGAGGAGGCTCTGGATCAGCCTGGCGAAGGCCGAGCAGAAGCAGGGCCTGCCGATCACGGACGCGCAGATCGCGGAGATGGAAGCGCACGCCGATGATGTGAATTACGGGGACGCGCAGCGCCGCGAGGCCGAAACCCGCCACGACGTGATGAGCCATGTGTACGCATACGGGCTGCAATGCCCAAGCGCGAAGCCCATCATCCACCTGGGCGCGACGAGCGCGTACGTGGGCGACAACACGGATATCATTGTGATGAAGCAGGGGCTGGAGCTTTTGCGCGGCAAGGCGCTGACGGTGCTGAAACACCTGCGCGGTTTCGCCTTGCGATATAAGGAGCTGCCGGCGCTTTCCTACACGCATCTGCAGCCCGCCCAGCCCACCACCGTGGGCAAGCGCGCGACCCTGTGGATGAACGAGCTGGTGATGGACGTCGCCGAGATTGATCACCGGCTTTCTACGCTGGCGCTTCTTGGCAGCAAAGGCACCACCGGCACGCAGGCGAGCTTCGTGGAGCTTCTTTCCGACGGCGCGAAGATCGACCAGATCGAGCGTGACATCGCGGCGGACTTCGGTTTTACAAAAGTCGTGCCCGTCAGCGGGCAGACGTACAGCCGCAAGGTTGATTTTCAGGTGCTTTCGGCGCTCTCGGGCGTCGCGCAGACGGCCAGCAAGTTCAGCTACGACCTCCGGCTTTTGCAGAGCTTCAAGGAGATGGAGGAGCCGTTTGAGGAGCAGCAGATCGGCTCGTCCGCGATGGCGTACAAGCGCAACCCCATGCGCGCGGAGCGCATCACCGCGCTCAGCCGCTACGTGATGGTGGATCAATTGAACGCCGCCGTCACCGCTGGCACGCAGTGGTTTGAGCGGACGCTCGACGACAGCGCCAACCGCCGCGTCGCCGTGGCGGAGGCGTTTTTAGCCACGGACGGCATCCTCAACATCTTCATGAATATCACCGGCGGGCTGGTGGTGTACGAACAGGTCATCCGCGCGCGCCTGATGGCGGAGCTTCCGTTCATGGCGACGGAGAACATCCTGATGGACGCGGTGAAAAAGGGCGGCGACCGGCAGGAACTGCATGAGGCACTTCGTGCCCTTTCACAGGCCGCCGCGCGGCGTGTGAAAGAAGACGGCGAGCCTAACGACCTGCTATTGCGCATCGCCGCCGATCCCGCCTTCGGGTTCTCGAAAGCCGATCTGGACGCGCTGCTCGATCCCGCGCTCTATACAGGCCGCAGCGCCGAACAGGTGGAAACCTTCGTGAAAACCATAGTTGACCCGCTGCTCAAAGCAAACGCGGACAAACTGATCGGCGAAACCGCGCTGAACGTGTAACGATTGATTTCCGGATCAACCGCCGCCCCGCCGTATTCCATTCGGCGGGGCGTTGTTCCTGCGGAGCGTACGCCGCAGGCTTTTTGCGCGCGCAGAAGGACAATCGCCCGCACGCGTTGAACTTTGACTATTCCTGTAAAATACGGTACAATTTAAGTGACCAAAGGGGAGGAAACCATATGGAGGAGACGGCCAAAGCAGAGCTGATCGGCGCGCTGCGCCTTGCTGTGCCCAAAGACGATCTCCTGTTCGACGTCCCCATGAGCCGGTACACGAGTCTTAAAATCGGCGGCCCCGCGGAGATGCTGATCGAAATCTCCGACGAGGAGCAGGCGGCGGAAGTGCTGAAAATCGCCGCAAAGCGCGGCGTGCCCGTGCGCGTGATCGGCAACGGCTCCAACCTTCTTGTCAAAGACGGCGGGCTGAAGGGCCTGACCCTCCACTTCGGGGGCAAGTTTTCCGATATCTCAACGCCTTCGACCCACGACGGAAACACGTTCATCCTCACCGCGCAGGCAGGCGCGGCGATGACCGCGCTGGCAAACGCCGCGGCCGACGCGGGGCTGACGGGGCTTGAGTTCGCGGCTGGCATCCCCGGCACGGTGGGCGGCGGCGTGCGCATGAACGCCGGAGCCTACGGCGGTGAGATCGGCGATCTGGTGGTAAACGTGAACTGCGTGACTTTGCAGGGCGAGCTGAAAAGCTACAACCGTGAGGAGATGCAGTTTTCCTACCGCAAAAGCCGCATCACCGACGAAATCGTGCTGTTTGTCACCGTGATGCTGCGCAAAGGCCGCGAAGACGCCGTACGCGTCGCGATGCGGGAACTGAACGCCCGCCGCAGGGACAAGCAGCCCCTCACCATCCCCTGCTGCGGCAGCACGTTCAAACGGCCGCCGGGGCGGTTTGCGGGCGAGATCATCGAAAACTGCGGGCTGAAAGGGTTTCGCATCGGCGGCGTATCGGTGAGCGAGAAGCACGCGAACTTTCTGGTCAACGACCGGGGCGGCACGGCGAAGGACTATCTCATGCTGATCGACCACGTGCGGCGCGTGGTGAAAGAAAAAACCGGCATTGACCTGGAATTAGAGGTTCAGGTCATCGGGGAAGATAAAGACGAAGCGAAGTAAGCGAAACCGGAGTTTCCAAACCCAGAGAAGAGGAGTTATCATGCGGTTTCTGATCGTAACGGGCTTAAGCGGCTCGGGCAAGACCATCGCGCTGCGCACGCTGGAAGACCTGGGCGCGCTTTGCGTGGACAATCTGCCCCCCACGATGCTCATCCGCTTTATGGAAGCGTGCAATTTATCCCTGCAGG
>JBDRTL010000139.1:0-3073 GCA_043824045.1 Bacillota bacterium | reverse complement strand
CGAACGCGAACGTGTACAATCCCGAGTTCATCGCCGCCATCCAGACCGCGCTGATCAACCTGATCAACACCGAAGAAGGCCAGGCGATCTTCTCCGTGTACAGCCACACCGGCTACGCCATTGCCAAAGATTCGGATTACGACGCCGCCCGCAAAGCGTTGGAAGCTGTGCAGTAAGCAACCCTCAGCAGCTGAGTGTGTAAACCAGATTTCGTAACACACTGTCAGCCTGTTCAAAAAGCCATAGATGCTAGGAAGCAAGGGTGACAAGGGGTTGAGCTTACTCGTTCGTAAGTGATGCCCCTTGGCACCCCGAGGCTGACATCGCAGATTGGGCTTTTTCAACAGGCTGAGGCGGTACGGTATTTATACCGTACCGCCTGTCTTTTTCGTGCCGATCCTCGTGGTTGTGTATCCGCCCGGCGCATGATATAGTAGGAACAGCAAATCCCAGAAACGAAGAGGCATGTCTATGATCGAATTTATCCGGACAGGCAAAACGTATCCCAACGGCGTCCAGGGCTTGAAAGACGTCAGCCTGAAAATTGATCAGGGTGAGTTCGTGGCGATCATCGGCCTTTCGGGCGCGGGGAAATCGACGCTGATTCGCACCATCAACCGTATGATTGACGTAACCGACGGGCAGGTGCTGGTGGACGGCGTAGACGTGATGACCCTGCGCGGAAAAACACTGCGGCGCTTCCGCCGTCATATCGGCATGGTTTTCCAGTCCTTCAACCTGGTCACCCGTTCCACCGTGATTAAAAACGTGCTTACCTCCATGGTGCCGGACATGGACTTTTTGAGCGTTTTATTCGGTATTTTTACAAAAAAGCAGGAACTGGCCGCCCTGGCGGCGCTTGACAAGGTGGGTATTCTGGAGAAAGCCTACACGCGGTGCGACCAACTGTCCGGCGGGCAGCAGCAGCGCGTAGCGCTTGCCCGGACGCTTAACCAGAACCCGACCATCATTTTGGCGGACGAACCTGTGGCGGCTCTGGACCCCGTGACCGCCAACCAGGTGATGAACGATTTCAAACGCATTAACAGAGAAATGAATATCACCATTTTAATTAACATTCACCATGTGGATCTTGCGCTGGAGTTCGCCGATCGCGTGATCGGCATCCGCGAGGGCAGGATTGTATACGACGGGCCGGTGGAACAGGTCACCGACGATATACTGGACGAAATCTACAGCGGCGCACACATTCCCAAAGCCATCGACAGCCTGTGCGATGCAGATATACAGGACAAGGTGAAAAAGGCGGATACCCCCGGCCAGAAGGAGGCGCTGGTCTGATGCTCAGGAAACAGGCCTCCAAACCGAAATATCCGCTATTCGACCGCATCTTCCCGCCGCGCACGATGGTGGTGGACGGCCACAGCGTGGAAAAGCCGCGCTCGCGCTCGTGGCTGATTACACTGGTGATGGTGGCGGTCGTAATCGCGTCGGTGGTGCTGACGGAGTTTGATATCGGCATACTCATCAGGCGAGGCCATCAGCTCACCGTGATTCTTGCCCAAATCTTCAATCCAAAATGGAGTTATTTTTCCAGAGTGGTGGATCCGCTGCTGGACACCATCAAAATGTCCGTATTGGGTTCGGTCATCGGTTCGGTGCTGGCGCTGCCGTTTGCCATCGCCGCATCCGCCAACATCGTGAAAAACAATTTTCTCGTGACCGTGCTGCGCGTTCTGCTCAACATTGTGCGCACGCTGCCAACGCTGGTCATCGCGTCCATCTCCGCGCTGATGTTCGGGCTTGGCACGTTCGCCGGTACGGTGGCCATTTCCATCTTCACGTTCGGCATCGTGTCCAAAATGCTGTACGAGAGCATCGAAACCGTCGACATGGGCGCGTTCGAGGCGATGGAAGCGCTGGGCGCGACCAGGTTCCGGGCGTTCTGGAGCGCGGTATTCCCCCAGATACTTCCAACGTACCTGTCGCACTGCCTGTACTCGTTTGAAATCAACATTCGTGCCGCATCCATCCTGGGTTATGTCGGCGCGGGCGGCCTGGGTATTTTGATCAACGACAGGGTCGGCTACCGCGATTACGAGGGATTGGGCATGGTCCTGATCACCCTGTTCGTCGTGGTGCTGATCATTGAAAATACCAGCCAATATCTGCGTAGAAAACTCAGCTAGGAGGCACGGCATGCAAAGAACGCTCAATCCCATCGAGGCGATGTACGAAACCAAGCCCAAGCGCTGGTGGATTTATACACTGATCGTTTTGCTGTTTACGGTCGCGCTGGGCTGGTCGTCCAGCGCGCTCAACTATAAAGGCCTGGCCGCCAAAGGCACCGAAGTCGCCTTCGGAATCGTATACGGAATCATCCATCCGGATACGAACCTGCTGTTTAACCTGACCGTGGACGGTGTGCCGTACCTGCTTTTGGAAACCGTCGCCATCGCCGTCCTCGGCACGCTGATCGGCGGCCTGCTCGCGGTTCCATTCAGCTTTCTGGCGAGCGAAAATATCATGCCCAAGTGGGCGGCGTTTATCGTGCGCGCTGTCATTTTGCTCATTCGCACCATCCCAAGCCTCGTGTGGGCGCTGGTGTGGATTCGCGTCACCGGCCCGGGTCCGTTTTGCGGCGTGGTTACGCAAAGCATCTGTTCCATCGGCATGATCAGCAAAATGTATATCAACGCCATTGCGGACCTGGACACGAAGATCCTGGAAAGCCTCGACGCCGCGGGCTGCACGACGTTTCAGAAAATCCGCTACGGCATATTGCCGCAGCTGTACGCCAACTTCATTTCCACCATTATCTACCGCTTCGATATCAACATCAAGGATGCGACGACGCTTGGTATCGTCGGCGCGGGCGGCATCGGCGCGGCGCTGATTCAGTGCATCAACAGCCGCCGCTGGAGTATGGTGGGCGCGTTTCTGTTCGGCATGATTATCCTGATGCTCTTCATCGACCTGTTCTCCACCAGAGTTCGTAAAAAGCTGGCAAGGGGCTGATATGGCGAACCGCCTGACCCTGTACTTTACCTCGGATACGCACGGCTATATCTATCCGACCGATTTTATCAGCCCCGGAACGCTTGCGCAGGGG
>JBDRTL010000138.1:0-4648 GCA_043824045.1 Bacillota bacterium | reverse complement strand
AAACTCATCGGGTTCATGCTTTGCCATCTTTTCGTGGGTGTCATGGCGGTGCTTACGGTGAGCTACGGCACATCCATGACAGCCCCCACAGGCATGACCTCTATGGTTCGCAACTTTACTCCGCTGATGGGCACGTTCTTTGGCCTGGCATTTCGCAAATACGGCACGGCCATTCCGGCGATCATTATCGGCGAGCTGATTATCGCCATTATTTTCAACGGCTTTATCGCGCTGGGCGCTCCCACCACGGTGCAAAATATCGTGACCGGCGGCGCGCTGCTGGCCATCGTAGCCTTTACCGCACAGCCTCAAAAAGGCGCGGTGGCAAAATAGCAAGAAGGGGGAAGCCGCTATGTCGGATCATTTTTTAGTTGCGGAAGGCGTGGATAAATCGTTTGGAATCACCCATGCCGTCAATTGCGTTTCAATCCACGTCGATCAAGGCGAGATCAGGGGGCTGATCGGCGAAAACGGCTCCGGCAAATCCACGTTCTGCTCGCTGCTGTGCGGCATTTACGGCCTGGACAGCGGCCGCTTTCTCCTCAAAGGCAAAGAGCTGAAGATTCATAATCAGGTGGAGGCAAACAATCAGGGCATTTCCATCATCGTGCAGGAAATGGGAACGCTGGCGGGATTGACGGTCGCCGAAAACATCTTTCTGGGCCATGAAGAACGCTTCATCCGCTGTGGAATCAAGCATACGGCCGCCATGAACCGTGAAGCGCAAAAGCTGCTGGACGCCTTCGGCTTCAGCCACATCAACGCGACGCTGATGATCGACCACTTTCATTTTGAGGACCGCAAGCTCATCGAGATTGTGAAGGCCACCTATTTTAAGCCGGAGATTACCATCATCGATGAAACCACCACGGCGCTCAGCCAGCACGGGCGCGAAGAGCTGTACACGCTCATGGAGAAGACCAAGGCGGACGGCCGTACCGTTATTTTTATCTCGCATGATCTTTTAGAGGTGATGCAGCATACCGATACGATCTCTGTGCTGCGCGACGGCGCCCTGATCGATACGGTGCCAAGCGACCGGGTGACCGAGGACGATTTGAAAAAGCTGATGGTCGGGCGCGAGCTGGACAAGCAGTACTACCGCACGGATTATGATTCGGCCGCAAGCGGCGAGGTGCTGCTGTCGGCCAGAAACATCAGCGTGCCGGACCAGATCGAAGATATCTCGTTTGACTTGCACAGAGGCGAAATTCTCGGATTTGGCGGGTTGAGCGAATGCGGCATGCACGAGCTGGGCAAGGCGGTGTTCGGCGCTTCCTACGATCGTTTGGGAACCGTAACGCTTTCAGACGGCACGCAGGTTCAATCTGTTCCCGACGCGATACGGCATTCCATCGCCTACGCGTCCAAGGACAGGGACAGCGAATCGATTATCGTCAACGGTTCCATTCGGGATAACATCGTGCTTCCCTCGGTGGATGACCTGGCGGAGCATCACATCCTCAAAAAGAAAAAGCTTGACGGGTTTGCCAGGGAAAACGCCCAGAGAATGAGCGTGAAGATGACGGATATTGAGCAGTATGTGGCGGACTTATCCGGCGGCAACAAGCAAAAGGTTGTGCTGGCGCGCTGGCTGGGCAAAGCCTCCGATATTCTGGTGCTGGACAGCCCTACGCGCGGCATTGACGTGAAAGTGAAGGCCGATATCTATGCGCTGATGAACGAACTGCGGTTACTGGGCAAATCCATCATTATGATATCCGAAGAACTGCAGGAGCTGCTGGGCATGTGCGACCGGATTCTGATTCTCAAAAACGGCAGTATCAGCGCCGAATTCAGCCGCAGCCGCGAACTCAACGAAGAAGATATCATTGTCAAAATGCTATAGGAGGAGCAGGGCATGACACAGCAAAAATCCGCAATGGCGGCCGCGGCGACGCACCCGGCAAAACTGAGATCCTTCTTTGCCAATTCCCGCGTGAAAGCCTTTTATCCATTGGTGGGATTGATTTTGATCATTGCGGTCTTTTCAATCCTGACGGACGGAAAAATTATCACCGCAAGAAGCATCCGGCTGATCTTAAGCCAGGTGTATCCGCTGATGATCGCCTGTACGGGCGTGTTTATGGTGATGACGCTGGGAAGCCTGGATTTCTCACAGGGCTCCATCATCGGCATGGCTTCCATCGTGGTCAGCGCTTTGTCGTTTTACAGCATTCCCCTGGCGATTTTCGGCGGTATTCTCACCGGCGCCGTCATCGGCCTGTTTAACGGGCTGATCCATGTTAAGTTTAAAATTCCTTCATTTATCGTGACCATCTGCACCATGTACCTGTTCCGCGGGCTGTGCGCCTATCTGACGACCAATGCGCCCGTTGCCGCAACACCCGGCATCACGGCACTCAACGAGGACTGGATTAAGCTGCTGGTCACGGGCCTCACGCTGCTGGTGACGTACGTCCTGTTCCGGTATACCAAACTCGGCATCAACCTAAAAGCCATCGGCGCCGGCGAAACGGCGGCCCGGTATTCGGGCGTGCGTACCGATCTGACCAAGGTGCTCGTATTTGCGGCCGCGGGGATGATCACCGGCATTGCCGCTTTTATCAATGTGGTCAAAGTAGGATCCATCACCTCCACGGCGGGAAACCAGTTCGAGACGCAGATTCTAATCGCGCTGGTGCTGGGCGGATTGCCGATCTCCGGCGGATCCAAGGTGCGGTTTTCCAACATCATCATCGGTGCGCTGGTCTCGCTGATATTGGGCAACGGGCTGGTGATGCTCGGGCTGGATACCGCTATTCAGCAATTGATCAAGGGGCTGATCTTCCTGGCCGTCGTCGCGCTGACCATCGACCGCAAGTCCCTGAAGGTGATCAAGTAGGGTATTGCATGACTTCCTAATGGAGTAACAGCGTATTTAAAACCCTCATGCAGCCCCCAGAACACATAGTTGTTTTGGGGGTTTTACCAGCTTGCATGGTTCGCTGCACAGCCGGATATCCCCGCTTGCGTTCATGAAAAAGTATGTTATACTGTCCTCAGATATGTTATAGCATACAAAAAGGGGTGAGCCTATGCCCATTCAGCCGGAGACGGTCGGGAACCGTTTGAAGGCAATCCGCACGCAGAAAAACCTGACGCTGGACGACGTTGCCAAGATGACGGACGTCAGCAAGCCGATGCTGGGGCAGATCGAGCGCGGGCAGAGCGCGCCGACGATCACCACGCTTTCCAAAATCGCGACGGGGCTGAAAGTGCCGATGTCCACCTTCCTCAAAGAGGAGGAGGCCGAGTACACGGTAGCAGACGTGAACACCGACAATCTGATCGAGGAACAAAACGGCCTGATGCGCGCCTGCACCATGTTTTCCTACGATCCGGTCCGCAACGTGGAGATTTTCTATCTCGAGGTGGACAGCGGCTGCATGCACGAAAGCGACAGGCACATGGCGGGCACGGAGGAGTATCTGCTGGTGCTGCGCGGCAAGATGGACCTGTTCGTCGGCGAGAAAAAGGTAACCGTGCACAAGCAGCAGGCCGTGCGCTTCCGCGCCGATCTGCACCACGGTTACCACAACCCCTACGCCGAAAGCTGCGCGCTGTACAACCTGATTTTTTACCCGGCAACTTGACAACGGGGAGACGCTGACCATGTACGAACTCCTGCAGGCGGGCCCGAACACATACTATATCGACTGCCCCGCGAAAATCGGCCTCTGGCGGCAGAGCGATACGGACGTGTACCTGATCGATTCCGGCAACGACAGGGACGCGGGCCGCAAGGTACGGCAGATTTTAGACGCAAACGGCTGGCGGCTGCAAGGCATTCTGAACACGCATTCCAACGCCGACCACGTCGGCGGCAACAGCTACCTGCAGGGCAAAACCGGCTGCCCGGTGTTTGGCAGCGACGCCGAGGCGGCGTTCACCCGCCATCCGCTGCTGGAGCCGTCGCTGATCTACGGCGGGTATCCCTTTAGCGACCTGCGCAATAAATTCCTCGTGGCGGACAAAAGCGACGCGCGGGAGTTTTCCGACCCGCTGTTTCCGCGGGAAATCGAAGCGATCCCGCTGCCGGGGCATTTCATCGGCATGGTCGGCTATCGCACGCCGGACGGCGTGGTTTTTCTGGCCGACAGCCTGTGCAGCGAAGCGACGCTTGCAAAGTACGGCGTCACCTTCCTGTACGACGTCGGCGCACACCTGCAGACGCTTGACCGGATCGAAGCCATGGAAGCCGCGCTGTTTGTGCCCGCCCATGCCGGCGCCTCCGCCGACGTGCGGGCGCTGGCGCGAATGAACCGCGCCAAGGTGCTGGAGATTGCGGACAAGGTGCTTCAACTATGCGAAACGCCCATGATCTTTGAAGACGTTTTACGGGAGATTTTCATACACTACCGGCTCGCCATGAACGCCGCGCAGTACGTGCTGGTGGGCAGCACCATCCGCTCGTACCTCTCCTGGCTCAAGGACACGGGGAGGATGGCCGTGAGCTACGAAGATAACTATATGACCGGGCGCAGAATGTGACGATTGACAAACCGGCGCATGTATATTATCCTGTGTCCGGCAGCATATGAATAGAATTTCTTGGAGTGATAGCGTCCGGAAGGGTCATAGCGCGCCGTCCGGAAAGGAAAGAATGAACGGAACGACAGCGAGATAACCTCCAGGCAGGCGCGGT